>JABFSC010000783.1 GCA_013140885.1 Deltaproteobacteria bacterium
CAGACTGAAGCGGAAGAATGTTTCCTGCAAGCAATAGCGGTTGCCCAGGAGCAGCACGCCAAATCGTGGGAACTGCGCGCGTCAACTAGCCTCGCGCGCCTGTGGCAATCGCAAGGCAAGAAGACCGAAGCTCACAGGCTGTTGTCAGACGTATACAACTGGTTCACGGAGGGGTTTGATACCAAGGACCTCAAAGAAGCGAAAGCGTTGCTCGAAGAATTGAGCCATTGAACAAATGATGCAATTTTGGGCTGAAAGCTGACCGCTGAGCGCTGAAAGCTATATGACTATTCCTCTGAAATACAACCTGCGCAACTTGATGGTGCGCAAAATGACGACGCTGGCGACCGCTGGTGGTATCGCATTGGTTGTGCTGGTCGCGATCCTGCTGTTGTCGCTCGTCACCGGCCTGCGACAGATGCTGGTCTCGGCAGGCAGTCCCAACAAATTGATCGCGATGCGCAAAGGGGCGACCAGCGACGTGATGAGCTTCGTCCCGCGCGAGGCCGTGCAAGCGTTGCGCTACTTGCCAGGCATCGCTCAGACCCCAGAGGGAGAACCTTTGGTGTCTCCAGAGTTCATTTCGCAACCATTGTTGCCGACCAAAGATGGGGGAAAGGAGATGGTGCTCGTGCGGGGCATTACTCCCGTGGGTTTTCTGGTGCATGACCGCGTTCGCTTCGTCGCGGGGCGCACCCCGAAGCCTGGAGTCCGAGAAGCCGTGGTTGGCATTGCCGCTTCGCAACGGTATCAGGGACTGGGATTAGGGGAGACGCTGAGTTTTGGTGATCGGTCGTGGACCATCGTCGGGCTTTTTAGCGCAGACGGCGCGGCTTTTGAGTCCGAAGTGTGGCTCGACGTTGGTGACCTATTTAAGGATGGCACCGCTCCAGGGTGTTCGGGGGTGCGGTTGGTCGTCTCTCCTGGAACTGATCGAGAAACCCTTATTCGCCGCATCGCCGATGATCCCCGCATTTCCCTCGCGGCCCAATCAGAAATCGCCTATTACGAAGAGCAGGCCGAAGGCGCGAAGGCGCTCTATCTCCTAACGATTCTCCTCGCCATCATCATGGGCACCGGGGCCGTCTTCGGTGCGATGAATACGATGTTTGCCGCCGTGACCCAGAGAACCGCGGAGATTGGCACCTTACGAGCGCTCGGCTTTAGTCGCTGGTCGATCTTGACCTCGTTCGTCACCGAGTCCGTATGTTTGTCACTCCTTGGGTATGTGTTGGGAGTCGTCCTGGGGGTCGGCGCGGTCGCGCTCGTCAATGAATTGATGCACGGAGTCGCGTTTCAGTTGCCTTCGTTCTCCACCGCGGTCGTGACACTCCGCGTATCACCACAGATTCTCTTGCTCGCGCTCGCCCTTGCTTTCGTCATGGGCATTGTCGGCGGTTTCTTTCCAGCTCGTTATGCGGCGAGATTGCGTGTCACCGAGGCGTTACGCAGGGCATGACTCACAACTGAGGACGGAGAGGCTACGCGATGGCACTAGCGCAACGCCCACCTGAACCCAATTTACACAGCCTCCGTATCGATCCGACGGCACGACTCCCACATGGTCGCCATTGGCTGTGGTCGATGTGTCTGATCCTGCTACTTGCCGCGGTCATTGGTGGAGCGAGTTTCTGGTTGTATCCACGGACGATTGGACGACCCACCGAGGTCCAAGTTGTCTACGCGCAAATCATGGGGAATGGAGCCGCGACAACCGGCCCCGTGCTTTCCGGTGCTGGGTATGTCGTCACTGGGGATCGCTACGTCTCCATCGGCGTGCGGGTTCCTGGCCGCATTGATGCCTACGAAGTGCAAGAAGGGGACTTTGTTCGCAAGGGCGCGGTATTGGTGCGGCTTGATAACCGCGACTATCGTGCCAGTCTCCGCCAAGCCCAAGCCAATCTTGAGCTGGCGCAAGCCAACCTGGCGTTGAAGCAGAAACAAGCGCAACGCATGAAAGCCCTGCACGCGCGCAACTTGATCGCCACGCAAGAACTCGACGTGGCGGACAATGAACTCGCGGTCGCCCTTGCGCAAATCCATCAAGCCGAAGCGCAAATGGAATCGGCGCGTGTTGACCTTGACTACACCACGCTCACCGCGCCCACGGACGGGATCGTCCTCGCCAAACTCAAGGAAGTCGGAGAGATCGCCGTCCCTGGTGGATTTTCTGGGGCGGGTGATTTGATTCGTATCGCCAACCTCAAAGACTTACGGGCCGAGGTCGACATCAATGAAGTCGATTTTCGCCGCGTGCGTCTCCACCAACAGTCGGAAGTGGTGCCGGATGCCTATCCCGACCGCAAGTATCCCGCGCAAGTCGTGAAGGTCTATCCGCAGGCGAACCGCCAGAAGGGGACCATCAAAGTCGAGGTCAAGCTCGCCAAGGTCGATGAACACTTGCGTCCAGACATGTCGGTCCGCATCAACTTCCTCGCGGAGCCGGTCAAGGAAAACGGTGCCGATGCCGCGCCACGAATCACCGTGCCCAAATCGGCGGTACGCGGAACCGGAGACTCGACCTTCGTCTGGCTCGTCCGTCATGAGCACGCCGCCAAAGTGCCGGTCCGTGTTGGTGAGGACTTTGGTGAGAACGTGCAAGTGCTCAATGGCTTAGATGGTGGTGAAGCCGTGATTGCCGTGGGAGCGGAGACCATCTCCGAGGGAATGCGGGTACAGGCCAAAGCGTCAGATAAATGACCCCCTCCGAAGCGCCTGACGGGGGTCATACCAAACCGCATCAATAAACCCCTGTACCTCCTGGACGAAGCGCCACATAATTTCAGCATCAATGGGGGACGCTTCATGTTGTCGTTTCACTTCGGTGTACACACTCCGCTTTTCAAATGGAAGACGCTTCGCGTGCCGTAACAAGAACACGTTATCCAATGCGGTCAGACGGGAATCTTCCGGCTCCATGTCCAGATACTCAACGAGAAGGTAATAGCGAGACACCGGACACCCTTGCTTAAAGCGCGCCGCCGTACCGGCGGCCTCTTGGAACATTGTCTTGTCGAGATTGACTTTGCATTCCGCCGCAAGCACGGCAAGCATGAGCTTGCCTCGTGTTGTCTGTTGAGCCGGAAATGTTGACTCAGTTGAGAACTGAAAATGAACGGTCTTGCCCAAGGCAAAATCCGTGTCTTTCTCTTTGAGCGTGACTGGAGGCTTCCCCCCAAGCGCGGCAAGGTTCGCAGGAGTGAAAGCAAGAGACATGAATGCCGTTTGAGGCCCAATCTCCAGGCTAAAAGTTGGCAACCCTGAAAAAACTTTGTCTGTCACCAAGTGAATTAAAAACTCTTCCATGACGGAATTATCGAGCTTCAGTTGGCCCTTCTGACGCTTGATGAAAGCAGACCCCCGTTTAGCGATTAACTCAACTTCGAGGAAATCTTTGTATTCGTTCAGAAGATGAGTCATGTCTTTTATCCGGTCCTTGCCGGACGATGTGAGGCTGCCAAGTTTGGATGCCCACTGTTCGTATGCCGCCAGAGCTTCTTTTAGTAACGATCTATCACCTGAAGCACACTTGGGGTTAGCTACAGCGGCAGTCAACTTCTCTCGATGTGGTGTTTGTCCCATGACAGTCAGAGTACCGTGGGTTTGTCGAATAATGGAGATGGACAGACAGAGGGAACGGAGGAAAGAGCCTCGGCTATGTTCTCTTTCACGTCGCCAGCCGCATTCTCTAGAGCCCGTTGCAGTACGCGTGCTGCTAAGGGACGGGCGAGATCCGTCCCGATAGGATTCCCGATTCGCTGCGCGATCAATATGTCTTCAAATATCGACTGACCGAACCGATTCACAAAGACCCGCTCATAACTCATAGGTCGAGAGAACGCCCCATGCTGCTCAATCAGGGTGCTGACGATAGCGGAGTTTGCGAATGGGATGCCACGCACTCGTGATTCTCGCCCTAACACCATAATTAAAAGACCGTTCGGAGAAAGACACTGCGCAAAACTATGGAGGGCTTGCTCAATGTCTAAACAGTATTGAATGACAGTGAGGAAGCGATTACCGCGGTGCTTTCTGTTCGATCCCAGTTCACTATGGGCAACCTTGAGCATGTCAAATCCAAGGAGTTCCAACAGGGCGCGATAGTTCTGGTGGTAGTTGAAAACGTTGATATACGGGGGACTGGTGACAATCAGATCGGTTTCTTCTGTGATGGCGAGATGGGCGTTGCGAGCATCAGATAATTTTGCGACAGGTGCCCGTTCAGAGTACGGGAGTCTAAGCAGTTCATCTGACAAGAAATGAAACGCTCGATTGACTGTCGCGACAAGGCTCCCGTTGTTCGTGCTTTCCGCACGGAACAGGGAAAGAAGTAACAGCAATTTGACTGACCGGTCATGTGTCGCCGCTAAGAGCTGGCGTGCGATGACAAGCAGGTTCGTCGCACTCTTTCGGTAATCGGTAGAGGTTTGGAACAAAGGAAGCTCAGGGTCATGTTGCGCTGTTACGTGATGCAGCAGGGTGCGAGTTCGCCCCACCAAATCTCGTCGTAATTGAAGACTCAGTCCAGACAGCGAAAAAAACTTCGCCATCGCGTAGGCAGCAGGATTGATCTCTAACCCAAGCCCGGCCAGCCGGTGCGAAGCCGCCTCCTGCAATACGGTCCCACTTCCACAGAAAGGGTCTAGCACTCTCTGACCTGGGCGCGCATAGCTCTCCAGGAGATAGTCAATAAATTCTGGCGTGAACTGACCACGCCAAGTAAAGAGGTTCGCCCTTTGTTTAACTGCAACATTCAAACGTGCAGTGTCGAGTTCGGCAAGCATTACTTGAGGTGTAACTGAAATCCAAATTGTTGGCTACGTTCATCTGTCGAGCACCGACCTCGCCTACGACTCCCAGCGCTTGAAAATCAGCGACGTATTAATTCCACCAAAAGCAAAATTATTGGACATGATGTAGGTGGACGCGTGCGGACGAATATCCGTGACATAGTCGAGGTCGGCGCAACGGGGATCGACATGATCCAAATTGATGGTGGGCGGCAGCCAACCCTCCGCCATCGCACGGATACATAACCAGGCTTCAATCGCGCCGCAGGCACCAAAGGTATGGCCCATGTAGCTTTTGAGTGAGCTAATGGGAATGGGTCGCTTGAAACAGGCGGCGGTCGCCTGAGATTCGGCGATATCACCCACCTCGGTGGCGGTGGCGTGCGCGTTGACATAGTCGATGGCCTCGGACGGCAGATTGGCATCGTGCAGCGCCAACCGCATGACATTTTCCATCCCCTCGGTTGAGGGGTTGACCATGTGGGCACCATCACAATTGGTCGCGAAGCCCACGAGTTCCGCCCAAATCTTCGCCCCTCGCTGTTGGGCATGCTCCAGCGATTCAAGAATCAGCGTCGCCGCTCCCTCGCCAGCCACCAGCCCATCACGGTCAATATCGAACGGGCGTGGGGTTTTCTCCGGGTGCGCGTTCTGTTTCGAGCTGGCATAGACGATATCGAACACCGCGGCACTGGCCACGTGCATCTCCTCGGCACCGCCAGCGATCATCACATCTTGTTGGCCATAGCGGATCGCCTCGTAGGCGTACCCAATGCTTTGGCTGCTCGCGGTACAGGCGGAGCTGATGGGAACGACGCGCCCGGTGATCTCGAAAAATTGGCCGATATTGGCGGCGCAGGTGTGGGCCATATACTGCGTGAAGTGGGAACCGGTGATGCCTTCGAGGGTTTTGTGGAAATGCAATTGATCGAGAAATTCCAGCAGCGCGGGGAGCGATCCGGTCGTTGAACCATACGCGACACCCGTTCTGTGATCGTGCAACACGGGACTCTCTTTCAGCCCCGCGTCCTCTAAGGCGAGTTCAGTGGCGCGGGTTGCTAACAGCGCCACCCGACCCATGGTTCGCACTTTCTTGCGGGGATAATGCGCGGGGCGCTGAAAATCCGGGACGGTCGCTCCGAGTTGGGTGCGCAACCCCTGCACCGTGTCCCAGCCTGGTTGGATCGCAACGGCTGAGGTTTTCGCCACCAGCTTCGCTTTGATTTCATCCCAGTGAGCGCCGAGCGGACACAGACCAGCCATGCCGGTGACCACCACGCGGCGCGTCATATCAACCCTCCATTGACGGAAATGACTTGGCCGGTGATATACGCGGCCGAGGCGGAAAAAAGATACGCCACCAGCCCGGCGACTTCTTCCGGCGTGCCAAGGCGGCGCATGGGAATACGTTGCAGGAGTTCCTCCTTGGGCAAGTGCGCCACCATATCCGACTCAATGAATCCCGGAGCCACACTGTTGACCGTGATGTTGCGCCGCGCTAGCTCCTGCGCCAAGGATTTCGTCGCCCCGATGAGGCCCGCTTTGGCGGCGGAGTAATTGGTTTGTCCACTGTTACCCACCAAGCCAGCAACTGAAGACAGCGTCACGATCCGCCCGCCGCGCCGGGCTTGGACCATTGGCATCACCACCGGATGTAACAAATTATAAAAAGCGTCAAGATTCGTGCGCAGGACGCGGTCCCACTTGTCGCCCGAGAGCACGGGGAATAGCCCATCAGCGGTCACGCCCGCGTTACAAACGACCCCCCAATACACTCCGCCATTTTTCATGTCTTGCGTAAGCGCGGCTTTGGCCGCCTCGCGATCCGCCACGTCAAAAGGCAGCAGATACCCGGAGCCTCCCGCTGCTTGAATAGTCGCTAACGTTTCTTGGGCGGCGGTATGATTACTGAGATAGTTAATCCCCACCTCATGCCCTTGAGCGGCGAGGGCGACGGCGATCGCCCGTCCGATACCGCGGCTCGCTCCGCTAATGAGTACGCGCGTGGTCATGGCCAACCTCTTCTAGATAGGACTGTACGTTGTTCGGCTTAAAGATGTGAAGCTCCGCATGTTGAAGCACGGCCCCCGTCGACGCCGCGGTCATCGTGCAGCGGAACCGCCTCAACTCAAGGGTTCCCCACACATGCGCGACGTGAATGCGCAGCGTCTGACCGAGTTCGAAAAACTGGCAGGCCGTCTCCAGACGACGGGTACCCATCAGGAGGCCCACGGTGATCGGTTCATGCGCGAGATAGTGTTGATAGCCGATGTGGGCGGCGATGGATTGCGCCAGGTATTCAAATCCGACAAACGCGGGCACCCCCACCGCTTCCAGAAACATGGATTCGGGAGTAATCGTCACCTCACAGATGGACTCCCGCGCATTGGCCTCCAGCAGCCGGTCGATCAGAATCATCGGCGGTTGATGGGGCAAGAGTTGCCGCAAAGGAGGATAGACAGCCACGGTCATCACTTTGTTCTTCACTGTGGGAAAGTTTTCATGGCCCCCGATCATAGACGCGGGTATCCCAAAATGCAAAAGCAGGCGGAAGCGTATGGCGTACGGCCCATAGCTCGTTTCGCTCTATGGCGTATGGCCTATGGCGGGAGCTTTTTGCCATAGCGTGCGCGAAGCGAACGAGCCGCCGGGCGACAGATTCTGAGGCGTCGGAACAGAAAACCGAACCGGAGAATCGGGGAACCGGAGACGAAAAAGGTTTTCATTCACCGATTCTCCCCGTCTCCGATTCTCCGGTTCTGTCTTCAGCCTCCCGTATCTGAATCCGCAACCGATACCCGACCACGATATTCTCTAGCTCGACCACGCTCGGCATGAGCGGCGCTCCCTGATACCGAATGCGCGTGATGAGCTGATCCTGAAAAGAGACGAGCCGCTCATGCGTCTGAGGATCGCGCGTGACGTGCCAGTCGCTGAGGTCGGGGAAGTGTGGCCACAGGACGAGTTGCAGGTCCGAAAGCATCCGCTCCGGCGGGAACGGCATCTCCCGCAGGGTGAAATTCTCGAACGTCACGGTCGTGCCATCGTACCGCAAGACAAAGGCGCGCGTTTGCCACGGCGTGAAGCCCACCAGCACGATGTGCTCTGGTTCGATCTCCACCTGAAGCTGGAGGGTGAAGTCGTGGCCTTGCGCGTGGCCTTCCAGCAAGTGTTGCGCGGCATAGCTGCCACCAAACGTCGCCGGCGCGAGTAAGGGGTAGTGCGGCACCACCGGGGCGACGGGGGCCCGCAACGATGGTAGGAGACTACAGCCTGAGAGGAGACAGAAGAGCAACCCGAGTAACAGCTTCATGGGGACTCCTGGCCGAAGAAGTTGGCTCATAGCGGATTCTGGTCCTTTGGACTGCGGCGGCTGTGACGCCGCTTTGGCTGCGCGCGGGGCACCGTCGCGGGAAGAGCCGGAGTCAGCCAAAGCGCCGCCGTGGGCGGCGCACTCCATAGTACGCCAGCGGTGACAACACCAAGGCCGCCGTCACACCAATCAACACCGTCAACCCAATCGCCTGAAGCACTGCTTGCCCGCTCAACCCCAAGAGCCCAAACGACAGTAACGTGCTCAGCGTCGAGAGCGTCATCGCTAGCAAGGTCGTGGGACTCTCTTCCACCGAGCTTTCGACAATGAAGATCGTGAAGTCCACGCCCATCCCCAGAATCAAGATCAGCATGAGCATGTGGATCAAGTGAAACGGATGGCCCAGATAGCCGAAGACACTGATGGTCACGACGGCGGCTAACACGGGCGGCAGCATAATCAACAGGCCACGCCTGCCGTAGGTCCACAGCAGCATGGCGAAAATGAGTAGATACGCGCCGCCGACCAACCACACCGATTGCTGACGATAGCGCTTGAACACCCGCGTGAAGTCCGCCACTTGATCGACGTAGTGTATGCCGCCCAGCGCCGTGAGAATGGTTTGCAACGCCGGGAGATCGTTCACGCGCGTCACCTGAACCAGGAGTGAGGTTGGCGCGGACATGTCCGTCGTGTTCCCTAACCACAGGTGCCGTATCCCAAGGGACGCCTCATGCCGTAACCACATTGCCGGTGAGAGCATGCTGTCCGGTGGCGTGGCGAGTGTCTGAAAAAACCGCGCCAGCGTTTCATCCGTGAACCCAAGCTGCGTTAGTTCTTGAGTGAGAAACTGCCGATGCTCCAGCAAGCGTTGCGTGGCCATGCGGTCGGCGGCTTGCTGTTTGCGGCTAGGCAGAAACGACGTGAGGACGGGCCCCAATTCCACTGGTGGGCGGTCCGCGTGCGCGCGTAACGCCGCCGTCAGTTGTTCGAGTTCTTGTAGCGCGTCCTCCGCCGTCGGGCCTTCCACGATCATATAGGTCTGGTTTGACGACAGCCCCATGATGGCGCGCATGCGCTGGTCCTGCGCCTGGAGGTCCGACGGGAGCGCGTTCAACGCTCGTGGACTATCGCTAATGTTGAGCAACCATAAACCAGGGAGACTCAGCACCACGACGAGTCCATAGACGAACAGCAGCGGTTTACGAAACTGCTGGCAGAAGGCAACTGCCCGTGCGGCCCCACGATAGAGCGCGGGCCGGGAGGCCGCGCGTGGGTGCGCCGCTTGCAGCAGATGCGGAAAGCAAAACACCACCGTGCCAAACGATACGACAATGCCACACGAGGCGAACACGGCAATCTGCTGGAGGCCCACAAGCGGCGTGAAGGCAAGACCAAGGAAACTGAGAATGGTGGTCAACGCGCCGAGGCTCAGCGCGGGCAGCAGATGGCGCATGGTCCGCTCGGCGTTCCAGCGTGGGGCGACACGGTGATAGGCGAAATAGTGAAAACTATAATCGTCACAGATGCCCACCAGACTCGCCCCAAAGGACAACGTCAGGGCATGCAGCGTCCCGAACAACCACAGGGTGACGCCAACCGCGACCCAGATGCCGAGCACGATGGGCGCAAGGGCCAACACCAGATGTCGTCCGCTCTGAAACGTGCCCAAGATCAACAGCGTGACACCAAGAATGGAACCAATGCTGATGAGCGCGATGTCGCGGCTGATGGTTTTTCGCGTGGCCCCGGCGAACCGCACCACGGAGGTACACGACACCTCCACTCCAGGCCACGTGCGCGCAAGCGTCGCGACCCACGTGTCCCACTGGGCGTCGAACTGCTCCTGCGCGGCGGTGGCGAACGGGTCCATCGCCAGTTGCGCGGTGATCGCGTGATACAGGCGCCCCTCGTGGCGGACCGACAAGAGGCCCTCTTGCACCTGAAGCCGGGACGCCGGCAGTCCCCAGTCCTGCACCAGCGCGGGAAACAACAACAACGGATCGTCGGCCAAGAGCCGGGTCATCAACGAGGAGGTGGGTTGATAGAGCGTGCGCGTGAGCCGCTCGACCAGCACGCGCGGGGCGTCTGGGGTATCGAGGAGCGGACGCAGGGAGGGACTGAGCATCTGATAGCGGAAGGGAAAATACAACTCGAAAAACGCCTGTTGCGTGCGACTGTGGTCCCAGTGGACCGTCGTGAATAAGGGACTGGCCGCCACCCAGGCTCCGAGCGCGCGCGTGGCGGCATGGGCGGAGGCATCTTCCGTATGGCCGACGAGAAAGAGCGCGCTCCGTCCCAGACTGCCAGAGGCGATCTGGCGCAACGACTGCGTCGCGGGTTCACTCTCGTTACCGGGCAGCAGCGTGAGGACATCGGTTTGCAACCGCCAATGATACGCGACCTGATAGGCGGAGAAGCCGCACAGGATCACCACCACCGCGCACCACGCGAGCGCACTTTGTCTTCCCAGCATGAGCGACCGCTACGGTTACTGGGCCCAGTCGAACTGGGATTGCGACTCCGCCCATTGCGGTTCTGGGACCAGGCGCGCGTCAAGAAAGCGGTCGTAGGTGACATCGCCGTTACTTTCCTGCATCCACAGCGCGCCAAGCTGGGTCTCGGTGCCGTCCAGCACAAGACAGGTAATCATCTTCGCCATCGTGGCATTGTTGGGTTTGAGCCCCACGTGCCACTGCGTGGGGTCCTGGGCGAAGTACACATCAAAGTGCGTGAGCAGCGCGTCCCACGACCCGGAGAAGAGGGCGAGAAACGCCCCGACGAATGCTTGCGCGCCGGGGAGTAAGTCCAGCGCCAGAGTGGAAATCTGGCCACTGGCCTGCCGTTGCTGGATCGTCCGCGGCGTAATGAGCATTTCTTGGGCGAAGGGGTGTTGTACCTGTCGATAGAGGCCACGGGTGGGAATGAAGAGCATGCGACCAGACGAGGTCAAGGGTTTACGCAACACGGTCATGCGTTTTTCCTCGGTGAAGGCCGTGGAAAAGCCCAGGTTCGTATGCGCGGCCAAGATACGCGCCAATGCGTCTGGAGCCGTCGCCTGGGTGAGCCGTTGGGGAAATCGCTGGTCCCACTGGGCGCACGGCACGGGCGTTTCGCTGGGCTGTTCCGCGAACACCACCGATGCCGTCAGTACCCCGATGAGCATCAGCCACCAACACGCCTGAGAAAAAATGGAGGCACGGCACGGTTGCATAAGGCCGACACTCGACATCACCTTCGTGTGGTTCGATTTAGGCATCAAGCAGACGAAAGCGGATGCCACCGACATGCACAACATCATTGTCAATCTGGCACCCACGACGCTTCGCCGCGTCGAGTAACCGCGCGCGATTCGCCACGCGAATATCAAGACCACCAAGTCCCTCACCGCGCCCATCGGTATCGGGCACGAAGCGAAGCATGGCATTGTCCACCCGCACGGTGGGATGTCCATTCGCGTCTCGTTCCACCGGCAGTTGCACGATCTCGCTCCACCGCGCCGCGAGCGCCTCTGGTTCCGGGGATTGCAACTCGGCGGCTGCGATCGTGCGCACCACATCGGTATGCACCGCGCGTTGCCAATCACGTCCGGCGGGCATCCACGGACCATCCAGCTGCTCGCCACCAACTTGTTGGTCGATCTCCAGCAGACTGCCACCGGTATCACGCGGATGGAGTTGCAGGATGTGAAAATCGTGCTCCTCATGGTCCATCACTTTGCGAATCCCCAATTCCGTCACCCGTTGTTTGCGCCGCGCATGGTCATCGCATTGGAGAATGACCATGTAGCCGCCATCCCCTTTGCGGCGTTCAAGGTATCGTTCCCCCGCGGTTCCCTCGCGAATCGGCGCCACCACCTCGAGGAACTGGTTCTCGACGGGGAATACCGCGTTTTCGAGGCCAAAGGCTTTGACCGCCGGATCGCGGAAAGCCACCTCTAGACCGAAGACCTCATGCAAATCGTCAACCACGGAAGCCAGGTTGCGCGCGATCAACACCATTTGTCGTAGTCGTAGTGACATGACACATCCTCCTTCTTTTCATTCATGCCCAGTGAACATGGGCGAACGTGTGCATGTGCCATAGCTGGTGTGGGCGTGCTCTTCAACCCGGACCGACCACTAGAATCCGAGGTGCGACGTGGGGTATGAAGGGAAAGGAGCACCACGGCCAATGTCTCGTGGGTGCGATCAAGAAAGGAGAACAGCGTCATGGTAGAAGCAACCGTCATCGACGCACTGTATACAGGACGCAGGAACAGCGCGAAGCCGGTGGGCGTTGAGCAGGTGCAATTCAGCCTAGACGACGCGCTGGATGCGCAACTCCGGGTGTTACGCCGCTTCGAGGCCGACGGTGAACAACTCGGCGGCTGGAAAGTTGGCCTCACGTCCGGTAAGGCCCGTGACCGCATGGGCAAGGACTTCCGCCCTTTTGGCTATATTTTGCGGAAGCGAATTCTGTCGTCTGGAGCAACGGTCCCGCTGGCGAAGATTTTCAACTGTCATTTAGAGCCGGAACTCTGCCTGATCGTCGGGTCACCGTTGCGCGGAGATTCGGTCGGGCCAGCGGAAGCGAAAGCCGCGGTCCGCGCCGTCGCGCCGGCGTTTGAGATCAATGAGGTGCGGGTGCAGGCCGACCTCGGACAAACACTCTTGCTGGCGGATGGCTTGGCGCAATGGGGGATTGTTGTCGGGCCAGAGACGCCGGTGCGTGACGGACTCATTCATACCACCGTTGATTTTTCGCGTGACGGCAAGATCGTGGAAACCAAGACTCCAGGAGAGACGATGGATGATCCTTACCTGTCGTTGTCGCGGCTGTGTCGGCTGCTGCATACATACGGGTTAGGCTTGGAACCCGGACAACCAGTCATCACTGGCTCGTTTTGCCATCATGCCATTCACCAACCTGGTGTCTATCGCGCGCATTTTTCCAACATTGGCGAAGTCGCGGTCACGTTCGAGTAACACCGACCAACAAAAAAAGGAGGACCCAAACAATGGCGGATTTTGACATTCAGATTAAAGGCGGCACCGTTGTCGATGGTACGCGTGCCCCGCGCTTTCGTGCCGACGTATGGATCAAGGACGGCAAAGTCGCGCAGATTGGCGGACGAGCACCAGGCTTCGCGAAGAAAGTGATCGACGCCGATGGCTTGATTGTCGCGCCGGGCT
>JABFSC010000284.1 GCA_013140885.1 Deltaproteobacteria bacterium
GCCACAGGTCCTCCTGCAACTCTTGTTCGACTGTCGTCAGTGGTTGCGGTTTTTTTGTGTCTTCGGAAGAAGCCATAATGGTACCTGCTTGTGAGCTGTTGAAGGGCCGCGATTACACGGCGCCTCCTGGTTTATCCGCAGCGATGGCGATCTGTTTCGCGCCAGCCTTCTGCGCGATCGCCAGAATCTTGACCGCCTCGCCTAAAATGACATCCTTGTCCCCTTCGAGTACGACCGGAATGTCCGGCTGTGCTTGAATGAGCGGCCGCAGGAATCCTTCGAGATCGGCCAACGATGTCGGCGCGTTATTGACGAAGACTTCTTTTTGGGGCGTGACCGTGATGACAATCTGTCGCGGTTCGGATTTCGTCTCTTCCACTTGTGGGAGATTGATATTGGCTCCGGACTGCACCATCGCCACGCTGGTCACCATGAAGATGATCAGCAATACCAGGAAAATGTCGGTGAGCGGCGTGATGTTAATCTCCGCCATGATGGCGGAGCCGCTCCCCTTTTTTTTGCGTGGACTAGCCATTCCCATTGGTTTTCCTCCCTAAGCGGATCGCCTCCAGCACACGGTCGGACGCGATGGTCATGACAGCCTCGATGCGTTCGAGTTTGGTGTGAAAGTAGTTGTAGAAAATAACCGCGACAATCGCGACGGCGAGCCCCAAGGCGGTGGCGATCAGGGCTTCGGAGATACCGCCCGCGACGACGGTGAACCCGCCGCTGCCTTGCACGGCCATGCTGTGGAACGATTTGATAATGCCGATGACCGTGCCCAAGAGACCAATGAACGGGGCGCTGACCGCGACCGTGCCGAGCACCCAGATCGCGCCTTTCATGGCTTCCACTTCCTCGAAGCGGCGGTCTTCGATCACCTCGGAGAGATATTCGAGCGACTCCCCTTCTTGCTGAGAGATCACATCGCGAAACATGCGCCCGGCGGGGGAACTTTTCCCTTGCTGCGCGGTGGCCAAGGCGGTTTTGAAATCGCCTTTCTGCAATTTGCCGACTAACGACTGCGCGGTCTGGAGCGTCCCGGCGATGAGTCCGCGCAGGGCCCAGAGGCGCTCGCCAATGATGGTAATGACCATGATCGACATCACGATCAGGGGGTACGTCACTAACGCCCCTTGGTGAATCATATCGAGAACACTTAAGCCTTCCACAGATGGTCCCTCCTCTTGTGGGTAATAATTTACGAATGCGCTGCGCTCATGTCTTTAGAGACGTGTAAGCGAGATGCCCGCTTCAATACCGGCTGGGGTGGCTGATCCACGGATGGTGTCGCGGTGAGGTCCTTGAGAAACGTTTCGAGCCATCCAATTTCCGCCTGGTAGTGCGCGAGGCCATGCTCGATGATTTTCGCGTGGCTGAGCGAAATTTCTTGCGTCCGCCAGAATTCTTGTTGTCCGCGAATCCAGGCCGCGCGCTCCTGGGCCCAATGGAGTTGCCGCGTGAGTGCGTCGCGGATGGCGTCATGGTCCACGAAGTGACCAAACGCCAACGCGGTGTTCAAGGGATCGAACACTTTCTCCCGGCTTTCGGTATCCGCGAACAACCGGCGCACTTCGTCCCCTAAATGCGCCTTGCCGGTCGAGGTGATTTGATAGACTTGGCGCTTGGGATAGCGCCCTTTTCGTTCGGCCCTGGCTTTTTCCACATAGCCGGCCTGTTCAAGCTGACGCAAATTGTAGTACAGCGACCCACCACTCAGATTGATGTAGGTCGCATACAGCCGCCGCTCGACTTCCTGGCGCAGTTCATAGCCATGGCGCGGCTGTTCGGAGAGAAGACCAAGGATGACGAGTTGAACGCTCACACGTGTATTCTTTGCCGAGTAGTTTGTGTGGACTATATAAGCGGGGCTTGAAATAGAGTCAAGCAAAGGTTCTTTTGGGCGACCGGCGGACGACCGAGGACCAGAGACAGGAGACCGGGGGGAAGACGGTTTCCTTCACTCAGTCCCTTTGGCCTCAGTCTCCGGTCTTCGGTCCTCGGTCCTTTTCCTCCCGTCCGACGATGCCTCGTTCCTGCAGCAGCCGCAGAATAATATCGAGACTATGCACCCGCAGGTTGATCTTGAGTTGATCGTACAGCGTGAAATTCGCCAGCCGCAGTAGCGGACCGCCGTGGATAAAATCAATCACGTTAATACAGCCGAAATCCTGCTCGATATTGAACAGCCGCCCGCTGCTCACGCCCGTCACGTGGGCTAGCAGGGCGTTGTTGATGCCGCCATGCGCGACGACGAGGACCGTATGCCAATCTTCTTGGCTGAGGAGCGAAGTGAAGAACCGCACGCCCCGCTCTTGCACCTCGCGGAAGGTTTCTCCCCCAAGATAGGGCTCATCCCAACTCGCGTGCGGGGTCTTAAAGAATCGGTGCACTTCTTGGAGCGTCTCCTTGGTGGGCAGTTTCGCGACGACTTCGGGGCTGGGGGTCACTTCGCGGAGATCGTTGGACAGCAAGACATCCAGCCCTTTCTCCTTCGCCACGATGCGCGCGGTTTCGTGCGCCCGCGCGAGCGGACTGGCATAGACGCGATCCAGCGGCACGCCACGAAACAACAACGCCACCGCCGCGATCTGCTCACGCCCCCGTTCCGTCAGCTCGCCATTGCCCAACGCCCCTTCCGAAGCGCGCGACTGGTATAAGGTTTCCCCATGGCGCATCAGATAGATGCGACGGTTCTCTTGTTCCGCCATATAACGTTCCCTGTCCTATTTTTTCCCCGCGAACGGCTTATCCCGATCCCGCAGCGCGTCCTTGAGTCCGCGGTCGCCCATCTTCTTGACTTCGTTCTTCACCGTGACCGTTTGATGCGCGATGACATCGTATTCCGAGGCTGACTGTTCCGCCGCGTAGATGCCCATCAGTTCCACGAAGCGATTGGTCGCGCCCTTATGTAGCGTCAGCAAATCCAACGGCACCATCGCCACACGGCGCGCGTAGGCGAGCGTCTCCTCTTCGAGTTTCTCGCGTGAATAAACACGGTTAATAAGCCCGTTCTCCAGCGCGTCCTTGGCGGACATCGAATCGCCCGTGAAGAAGTATTCCTTGGTTTTGCGAATACCAATCAGATAGGGCCACAGTGAGAGAGTCGGCAACACCCCGAGTGAGCGGCCCGCCGGATGACCGAATTCCGCGTCCTCCGACGCGAACACCAAATCGCAATGGCCGACAAACTCCGTGGCTCCAGCCAGGCAATAGCCATGCACTTGCGCGATGGTGGGCTTCGGCAGATTCCACAACCGTTGCCATCGCGCTACGAGCTTGCGCAGCCCCCAGCGATCACTCGTCACGGTGAAGCCGCCCGATCCGCTCACTGGTTGCAGATCATAGCCAGCGCAAAACGCCCGCCCCGCGCCACGGAAAATCAACACACTCGCGTCGTTATCCGCCTCGAATTCGTCCATCGCGCTGTCGAGTTCCGACAGCAACTGCCGACTCATGGCGTTCAACTTTTCCGGGCGATTCAGGGTAATGCGAAAAATTTTGTCCTCGACTTTTTCGTAGATGATTGCTTCGTAGGCCATACGCGGACCCTCCCTTTTGTGTTGGACCTTGGGTTGTGACGGCTTCTGCCTTACCATAGGCCGAAAGGGGTTGCCTAGAGCCAGTGGCGGCTCCCCTTATGAAAGGCACAGCATGATCCCTCCAATCGTTCGTATGTTCCTTGCAGCCCTCAGCATCGCACTCTTGCCGACTTTCCCAGCGAGCGCTCAACCGAGTCCAGGGCTCACGACCGAACCCAGCGCCGCAACAACCACGCCCCAAGTGGAGAAGTTCACGCACGGCTTACTATGGAAGATCGAAGCGCCAGGGGCGTCGGCCTCGGCTGACGCCACACCCGACTACCTCTTCGGCACCATGCACTCGGACGATCCTCGGATCACGACTGTTCCAGAGGAAGTCCAACACGCACTCGCCGCGAGCGACAGTTTCTGTATGGAAATGGTCCCGGACGCGACGGCCATGATGGCCATGAGCAAAAGCATGGTGCTTACCGATGGCAAGACGCTGCAGAGCATCATCGGGAAGCCGCTGTTCGAGCAACTCACCCCGTTAATGACGAAGCGTGGCATCCCAACCGAGACGGTGGCGCTGTTCAAGCCGTGGGCGGTGTTTTTGAC
>JABFSC010000518.1 GCA_013140885.1 Deltaproteobacteria bacterium
GAACTTGCCAATCTTGTCGGGTGGCGTGGATAAGCGAACCGGCTGCGCTTCCAGGAGAGATCGCACGCAACTGAAAACCGCTGTCATTCATGTTGTTACGCCGCCAACAACTGACTCTCATTGAAGCCGTACAGCTTCAAGCAGTTGCCCCACATGATTTTCCGTTTCGCGTCCTTGCTGACGCCGGGCAGTTCGAGGAACGTCTTCAGCCCATTGGGGAACGGACCGTCGGCGTGCGGATAATCGACCGACATGACGATGTTGTCATCGCCGATTTCATCGACCACGACTTTCAGCAGCTCCTCGTCCACATCGGTGCCGATGAAACATTGGCGGCGGAAAATCTCGCTCGGCATCATCGACAGTTTGATTTGCTCGCCACCGCCGTATTTCTTCCATTGATCATCAAGCCGGTGCAGCCACCACGGCAGCCAGCCGCAGTTGCCTTCCAGGAAGCCGACGCGCATGGCTGGAAAGCGATCCAAGACCCCACCAACTAGCATCGCGCTCATGGCGAGCATGAGTTCGAGCGGAAAGGCCGACGCATGGTTCTGGGTACGGAAGTTGGGTTTGCCACGGAAGCGGTTGCTGACGTAGTCCTTTGATGCGCCGCCGCTGGTGCCGTGAAAGGCGAGGGGCACATTCAAGCGGGAAATCTCTTTCCACAAGACGTCGCATTCGGGCGAATGAAAGTAGCGATCCTTGACGGGCATCGGCATGAGGATCACGCCGACATGGCCTTTCTTTTCGACCGCGCGCCGGGCTTCCGCGGCGGCGAGTTCCGGGTCATGCAACGGCAGAATCGCGGCGGCTTTGAGGCGCTTGGGGTTCGTCTTGCAGTAGTCCGCCAGCCAATCGTTGAACGCGGAGCAATACGCCGTGGCGTAAGCGGGTTGCAGATCGTCAATGGAAACGACCATGTGAGCAAAGGTGCGGTAGACGACACCGATGTCGATGCCTTCCGCATCCATGGCGCTCAGAGTAGACGCCGCATCATAGCCCCGCTCGCGCACCGGTTTGTACATGTGCTCTCGTGGGGCATCAAGGAACTCCTGGGCTTTGACGACATCCGCCGACAGTGCCCACGGGGGGATCAACTGGCCCTGGACATCCCAGTGTGGAAATTTGGTGGGGCTCAAGCCGAGATACTTTGGCATTTTGTCGCGATACTTGTCGTCGAGATATTTCTCGTAGATGTCGCCGGTCTCAATGACATGAAGGTCGCTGTCGATTACAGGAAGTCCGTCTTTCATGGTGGTGTCCTTTCTTCGTCTATCGGGAACGTGGAGTTCCGCGTGTCGTTGCTGCAAGAAAGCTGCTTCCGCGCGCGCGGTCAAGGGAGGACCTCGGCTCCGCGCGTGGCGCGTGGCGTGGTGATGTGAAATTCGCTTGACAGTCCACGGGAAGGTCGGTAAGACAATCGTGCCTTTTAATCTAGCCCCGCGAGGTTAGGAAGGGTGAAGAAAAATCTGACGACCAAATCGAACATTATGCCGACGGCCTTTCCGCACCAGCGGGGAGGCCGTTTTTTTGTGCGCTGATGGAAAAACAATCCGCTCGTATCGTGCTCAATGGCGAAGCGATTCGCCGCGCGCTCACGCGCGTGACCCACGAGATTCTGGAGAAGAACCAGGGGACCGACCATGTGGCCTTGGTGGGTATCCGTACTCGTGGCGTGGACCTCTCGCGCCGGTTGGCCGCGCAGATTGAGGAAGGTGAGGGGGTGAAAATCCCGTGCGGGGAGATCGACATCACGCTGTATCGCGACGATGTGGGCCGCACGCGCAAGCTGCCTGAGGTGCGCGGCACGCATATCCCGTTCAGCGTCGAGGGGATGCGGATCATCCTGGTGGACGACGTGTTTTATACCGGGCGCACGATCCGCGCGGCGATGGATGCGCTGATGGATTTTGGTCGCCCGCGCAGTATTCAGTTGGCGGTGCTGGTGGACCGCGGACATCGCGAGTTGCCGATTCGGCCCGATTATGTGGGGAAAAACTTGCCGACCGCGCGGAGCGAACATGTGCATGTCCGGCTGCGAGAACGTGACAGTGTCGATGACGCGGTAGTGATTGAGTAGGGGCGGATCATCCGACCCCCGTAGAAAAGACCACCGAGATGTTTACCCAACGCCATTTCCTCGGTATCGAAGGGCTGTCACGAGAAGAGCTGGTGTTCCTGCTCGACACAGCCGAGTCTTTTCGTGAGATTTCCGAACGCGAGGTGAAGAAAGTTCCGACGCTGCGCGGCAAGACGATCATCAACCTGTTCTATGAGTCGAGCACGCGGACCCGGACTTCGTTTGAGATCGCGGCCAAGCGACTCTCGGCTGATGCGGTCAACATCACCGCGTCGGCCAGTAGCGTGACCAAAGGCGAGACCTTGCTTGATACGGCGAGAAACCTGGTGGCCATGCGGCCAGCAGCGATTGTGATTCGGCACCCCTCTTCCGGTGCGCCACACTTTTTGGCGCGGCTGGTGGATTGCGCCGTCGTCAATGCTGGCGATGGCACCCATGAGCATCCGACGCAGGCGTTGCTTGATATGATGACCATCCGGGAGCGGAAAGGAACAATCGCGGGGTTGACCGTCGCCATTATTGGCGACGTACTGCATAGTCGAGTGGCACGGTCGAACATGCTGGCGTTGACGACGCTGGGCGCGAATGTCCGCCTCATCGGCCCGCCGACGTTACTCCCGCTGGAGTTTCGTGCCTGGGGTGTCGAGTTATATACCGACTTACGCAAGGGCCTGGCTGGGGCGGATGTGGTCATGGCGTTGCGGCTCCAACACGAACGGCAAGCGCGTAATTTTTTCCCAAGCACGGAAGAATACTCGCGCCGCTTCGGTATTTCGCCAGCGGCCTTGGTGGATGCGAAGTCGGACGTGCTCATTATGCACCCTGGACCGATGAACCGTGGCGTGGAAATCGACTCCACGGTGGCGGACGGACCCTACTCGGTGATTCTGAATCAGGTCACCAATGGAGTCGCGGTACGCATGGCGATTTTGTATCTCTTAACGGCGCAGTCTCCAGTCCCCCCAACATGACTACTATGGCTACGACGATTATTACCAACGGAACCTTGATCGACCCGGCGAACAACGTTGACGCCGCGCGCGATCTCTTGATTGAAGACGGTGTTGTTCGTGCCGTCGAGAAGCCTGGCGGCTTGCGCGGAGTTGACGCGCCGCGGATTGATGCGCGGGGGCTCATTGTCGCTCCTGGATTGATCGACATGCACGTGCATCTGCGTGAACCTGGCTACGAGTACAAGGAAACCGTGCTGACTGGCACGCAATCCGCCGTGGCCGGTGGGTTTACGTCCGTGGCGTGCATGGCGAATACCAATCCGATCAACGATAGCGGAGCCGTGACCCGCTACATTCTTGAACGTGCCCGTGCCGCTAACCTCGCGCGGGTGTTTCCGGTGGGCGCGCTGTCCAAAGGGCTGAAAGGTGAGGAGCTGGCGGCTATCGGCGAGATGCTCGAAGCGGGAGCCATCGCCATTTCCGATGATGGTCGGCCAGTAATGGATGCCAATCTCATGCGCCGGGCGTTGGAATACTGTTCGATGTTCAATGTGCCCATCAGCGTGCATGAAGAGGACCTGCAATTGGCGGCGGGTGGCGTGATGAACGAAGGACCAACCTCGCTCCGGTTGGGACTTCGGGGCATTCCCAATGCCGCCGAAGATGTGATGGTCGCGCGCGATATCGCCTTAGCGCGCCTCACTGGTGGCCGCGTGCATGTCGCGCATCTCAGTACCCGTGGCGCGGTGGCACTCGTGCGGCAAGCCAAGGCCGAAGGACTGCCGATCACCGCCGAAGCCACGCCGCATCATTTTTCCCTGACGGAAGAAGCGGTGGAGGGGTACAACACTAACGCCAAGATGGCGCCGCCGTTACGATTGGCGGAAGATGTCCAAGCCGTCAAAGAAGGACTGCGAGACGGAACGATTGATGCCATCGCAACCGATCACGCGCCACATCATCGGGATGAGAAAGAGGTTGAGTTCGACCAGGCCGCCAACGGTATCGTGGGGCTGGAGACGGCGTTGCCGTTGACGCTCACGCTGGTTGAGTCGGGTGTCCTCTCTTTAACAGAAGCGATTCGCAAACTGACCGTGAACCCGGCG
>JABFSC010000719.1 GCA_013140885.1 Deltaproteobacteria bacterium
GGTCAGATGCCCGCGAGTCTCGTGAAAGAGCTGTCGTTGAACCGCGCCAACGCGGTAAAGGAAGCGGTGGTCCGCAAGTTCAACTTGAGCCCCAATCAGTTCGCGGCGGAAGGAGTTGGGTGGGACCGGCCCGCCGACGCTGGCGACCCAATGAATCACGGCAAGAACCGGCGGGTCGAGGTGCGGGTGTTCGCGGCGGAGAGGCAGTAGGACAGGGGACGGGGGACAGGGGTCGGGGGACGGGACACAAGCCGTGGACGTTCCGCGATGTAGAACTCCGAACCGTCCTCGACTCCGAACTGCCTTCAACTCCGAACTGCCTTATGACACAGCCCACTGCTCAACCCGCGACTGCCGCGCCTCCTCCGCGCCGCTTCCTCGCGTTGCGGGAGGACCTTCCGCGATGGGAAGTGCTCTTCTACGGTGCGTTCTGTATCGTCCTGAGCCTGCTCGTCTGGTGGTTTGTCACGCGCGGTGAATCCGAGCAACGCATCTTGAGTTATACGGTGCTCCCCAGTCCAGGGGAAACGCTTGGCGCTTTTTCGAGCTTGTGGTTCGACCGAGCGTTGACCCGGAACACTGTTGCCACCCTTTGGCGCGTCGTGCTCGGTTTCGGCCTCGCGGCAGTTATCGGCATTCCCCTTGGCATACTCTGCGGCTGTTTTTCGCGCGTCCAGGCGTTCTTCGCGCCGCTCTCGATTTTTGGCCGTAACATCCCCGTCGCCGCGCTGATTCCGCTGACGTTTTCACTCTTCGGGATCGGTGAATTCCAAAAGGTGATGTTGCTCTTCATCGCTTCGGTCGCCTTCGTGTTCTCCGACACCGCGCGGGCGATTAGCGACGTGAGCAATCAATATATCGACACCGCCTACACGCTTGGCGCGAGTCGGCGACAAGTCATTGTGAAAGTGCTGGTCCCCTTGGCCATGCCGAGCGTGTTCAATTCCTTGCGGCTGTTGTTCGGCCTAGCCTTCGGCTACATCATGCTCGGCGAACTCGTCACCATCGGTGACGCTGGCGGACTCGGCCATATCATCAACGTCTCCATGCGCCGCGGGCCACGTGAGCACATTCTGCTGGTTCTGTTGATTATTCCACTCGTCGCCTTGGCGATTGACGCTCTGTTATTCTGGGTGCAACGTGAACTCTTTCCGCACCGCTACAAGGGAACTGGTTTCCTGCATCGTGGGTTGCAAGCGCTTTTCCACATCTGGGAAGACATAACCCACGCGATATGGCGGCGCCCCGTGCCACCCACCTCCACTCCAGCACCTCACCATGAGCCAAAGCAGCCCTAACACCCCGACGCCCGCGCCATCCCCGGAACCCACATCGGTCGGCATTGGCCGCATCCTTCCGCATGTGCGCACCACGGCGGAGTTGGCTGGGCCACCCGTCGTCGAGTTTCGGCAGGTGACCAAGACCTATAATGTCGGGCAGCCGAACGCGTTCACTGCCATCAAGGATGTCAATTTTGTCGTTGAGGACCTCTCGAACAAAGGCGAATTCATCTGCGTGTTGGGGCCGAGTGGCTGCGGCAAGAGCACGATCCTCCGCTTGATCGCTGGACTGGGTCCGCAATATCCCGCTACCACGGGCGAGGTGTTAGTCTTGGGCAAGCCGATTTTCGGCCCTGGTGCCGATCGCGGCATGGTGTTTCAGGACTACACCAGTTTCGATCATCGCACCGTGCTCGATAACGTCACTTTTGGTTTGGAATGCCAAGGCGTGTCGCGACGACAGCGGCATGAACTGGGGCGCGAGTGGCTCCAGCGCGTTGGTCTGAATGTCACGACCGATCAACACAAGTATCCCCATGAACTCTCTGGTGGCATGCGCCAACGGGTCGCGATCGCCCGCACGCTGATTTTGCAACCGCGCATCATTCTCATGGACGAACCGTTTGGCGCGCTCGACCCCCAGACACGCATGAACATGCAGGACTTGGCGCTCGCCTTGTGGCGCGATGTGCACGCCACGGTGTTTTTCATCACCCATTCGATCGAGGAAGCGGTTTTTCTTGGGGATCGAGTCTATGTGATGAGCAACTCGCCAGGCACGATGCTTGAGGAGTTGGCGCTGCAAATGTCCGACCGGCCCTCGAAAGAGATGCAGCGCGATAGCTCGTTTCAGGAGACGGTGTATCATCTGCGGGATTTGATTAGCCGACTGGAAGAAAGTCGGCGCGCGGGCACATAAGGACAACCAGAGTGAGGCTCTCGTGGGATTGAGTCGGTACCTCAAGGCGGCATTCACCAATCAATGGAACCTGTTGGCGTTCTTCGGCGCGCTGGGGTTCGCGGTGTTGAGTGGGCATCCAGATGTCTTCGTGCCGCTGGTGTTGGCTGGGGAGATCACCTACGTCGGGCTGCTCGGCACCCATCCCAAGTTTCAGCGTTATGTTGATGCCCAGGCCGCGAAAATCACCCGTGAACAGGGGACTTCATCCGCCGAACAGAATTTTCAACGGATGATGAACGCGCTGCCCGATGCGTCGCGGCAGCGGTTCCGCAATCTGCAAGCGCGTTGCCTCGAACTGCGGCAGATCGCGCTCGAACTGAAGGACCCCAGTCTCGCCAAGTCCGCGGGAACCGTCACGGCGACGACATGGAGCACGGACAATCCACTAGAAGAGCTGCAGCTCGCGGGACTCGACCGGCTCTTGTGGATTTATATGCGACTGCTTTTCACCCAGTATTCCCTCGACCGTTTTCTGCAACGCACCAGCGAGAGCCAGATACAGCGCGACATCACGCGCCTGGAAACGCAACTGCAAGGCGTTCCGGTCGATAGCGCCGACCCGCAACAACAGAAGATTCGCAAGACGTTGGAAGACAACCTCGACACCAGTCGCGCGCGGGTGGCGAATCTGAAAAAGGCACGGGACAATTACGAAATTGTGCGGCTGGAAATTGATCGACTGGAGAACAAGATTCAGTCACTTAGTGAGCTGGCCATCAATCGCCAGGAGCCGGATTTCGTTTCGGCGCAAGTCGATCAAGTGGTGACGAGCATGGTGCAGACCGAGAAGACGATGAACGAACTCGAATTCGCCACCGGTCTCAGTGTCGCGGAGGAAGCCGTGCCGGAAATGCTACAACGGCAGACGGTGCGGATGCAGTAGTTGGGAACCAGGGGCGCAAAGATTGTGGTTGGTGCGTCTATGCCCTCGTGCTACCCTCACGTTCGTCATGTCACACGGACTCGCAACCGGGTTTCTGCTTGATCGTCAATGGTTTTTGTTACGAGGCGAAATGGAACGGACAAAACGTCCTGCTCTTTTAGCATTGGCGCGCGTGCTCACAGAGGCACGCGTGCCCTACGCCATCATTGGTGGCATCGCCATTCAAGTCCATCAAACTGAGCCGCGCACGACCCTCGATATTGACGTAGCGGTGGCGACGTACGGCCAGATTCCTCATCTCCAACTGGAAGAAGCTGGCTTCGCCTTGACCGGACGCTTTAGCCACTCCGAAAACTGGATTGGCCCGGAAGGAACACCAGTCCAATTCACCGACGATCCCGCCCTCCGAGAAGCGATTACCCGCGCCGAGGAAGTCGCGTTGGAAGATGTACGGCTACGCGTTATTTGTCGAGTTGATCTCCTCCATGAGAAACTCCGCGCCGCCGCTGATCCAGCGCGCCGCCGCTCAAAACGCCTTCAAGACCTCGCCGATGCCCAAGGTCTGATTGAGGCGACCCCCGTGCTGTTGGATGACCTCACCGCGACCGAACGCGCCCTCTTTGAGCAGTTGCCGCGGTGAGGGAGCGTTTAGCGAAACGCGGGAATCACTTTGCTCGCGAATAACTCCAGGTGAGTCTGTGCCCATTTGGCGGGGAGACCCGGCGGCAGGGTCCACGAATAATAATGCGTCAACGGCGCTTCCGCGACCGACGCGCGGATCGTTTTAATGCAGGTCTCGACATCGACCACATTGAGAATGCCGACTTCCCGCAGATGCGCGCGGTCCCGAATCGTGGGGAACAGCGGCATGCCCGCTTTTTCCGACCAGGCGGCATACTGGTTGACCTGATAGATCACGTGGTCCGCCGCCTCGTTCCAGGTTTTCTCTGGATCGATTGCGGGAATCATCCACATGTGACCACCAGCCAGTCGCAGGTTCGTTGTTGGCTTCCCGACTTTCTCCAGCGCGGTCACATACTGCTGGAGCAGCTCTTTACTAATAGTGATGCCAATATAGCCGTCCGTATACTTGGCCGCCCGCCGAATTGCCGGTGGAGTGAACCCACCACCCCACAAGGGCGGACGGGGTTTCTGAATCGGCTCCGGCGTGAGTTTCGCTTTGTTGAC
Organism: Deltaproteobacteria bacterium; assembly: GCA_013140885.1. Taxonomy (GTDB): domain Bacteria; phylum Desulfobacterota; class Binatia; order Bin18; family Bin18; genus JABFSC01. The sequence goes on from JABFSC010000719.1 coordinate 4,313, forward strand.
CTCGTAGTATTTGCCCTTGAAGGTCAGCGTCTCGCCTTCCCACAAGCGGCGGATAATCTCCAGCCCTTCGTTGGTGCGTGCCCCGCGTTCCTTGCTCGACACCGCGAAGCTCTCGAACTCCTCGACTTTGTAGCCGACGCCGACGCCCAACTCGAAGCGACCACCAGAGATCACATCCACGGTCGCCGCATCTTCCGCCAGCCGCACTGGGTTATGAAACGGCAGCAGCACGACACTGGTGCCAATGCGAATTTTCTTCGTACGCGCGCCAATCGCGGCGGCGATGGGCATCAGAGCCGGCGAATAGCCGTCCTCAATGAAGTGATGCTCGGACAGCCAAATATCCTCGAAGCCGTTCTGCTCACCCCATACAATTTGCTCGAAAATCTCGTTGTACAGTTGGTCATACGGGCGTTTCCACGCCGGCGGGTTGCGAAAGTCATACCACAGCCCAAACCGCAGTTTTCCGTTGGTCGCCATCTTTTCTCTTCTCCTTTACGCTCAGAAAATGTCACGGTGTTCCCCTGCATGTGTCATGTCGTCCGTGTGGAGACAAGAACCCTTGGAACGGGGTTCGGGGTTCAGGGGTCAGGTTTCGGGTTCCTATTACGCTTTACGTTTTACGCTTTACGTTTTACGTTCCCCCTCATGCCGCATCCACGAACAATACAGTTGCACGGCTCCGCTTATCCCCTCCATGCCATCGCCTTTGATCTCGACAGCACGCTGACGCGCCCATATCTCGACTTCTCTCGACTCCGGCGACAGTTGAATATGTCGGAGGGCGACATTCTCAAATGGGTGGGGACGCTCCCGCCGGAAGAGCAGCGACACACACTGCAGCTGATCGATGCCTTCGAGCAAGATGGCGTGGAGAATGTCGAGTGGAATGATGGCGCACGAGAAACACTGGCCACCGTGCAAGCGATGGGGCTGCCCACCGCCATTGTCACACGCAACAGTCGCGCGTCTCTACTGGCGGTTTGTCAACGCTTGGACATTACCGTCGATGTTCTTGTGGCGCGCGAGGACGCACCTCCGAAACCTGACCCGGCCTGTCTCCATCACACCGCTCGACAATTGGACGTGGCGATTGCACATCTGGTGATGGTGGGCGACTATCGCCATGACACCGATGCCGGACGCGCGGCGGGCGCGAGAACCGTCCTGCTTACTAATGGTCGCACCCCTTCATGGGAAGTGGACGCCGACTTGGTGATTCATCGACTGTCGGAGTTGCTGACGTATATCGGATGAGCCGCTCCCAGTCTCATTCGCGCATTATTCCGCCACTGGTTGAATGGACCAGATCCGGACATCTTGCCGACGGGAGAAATGCAGGAACGCGGGCGTCGCGGGTAGTGACACACCAAGAGGAAGCGTCATCGTTTGCGTGGCAAAGCGCGCGTCCGCTATTTGGAGTGGCCACGGGGGATGGTCAATCTCGCCGCGGAATAATCGCCGCTGGGAATCGACCGCGTATAAACAGTACCGCTCCGTGAACCAGTAGGCCAACGACCCCCGCGTGGCCTGAAATATCGGACCACTCGGTTGATACTGGCCAATGAAGGCCGCGGGTGGCGCGCCCCGATGGCGACGATGACTCGCGTAAATGATGCCGTCGCCGTCCTCGCGACAGGACATGCGCGCATGAAAATACGGCAGATGGTACCAGCGTCGGGCGATGGCGACCACCAGTGGATTCGCCGCGTCAAGACTAAAGAACCATACGCCAGGCTTGTTGTTCGCGGTGACGTAGGTCCGCACATTCAGTTCAGGAAATGCCGAAATCCAAGGCAACGCGGGCAGCCACCGGGGCCGAATACCGCTCATGCGAAACGGCACAACCCCGATCCACGCTTGTCCGTCATAGGTGTCGAGTTGCAAAGCTGGTGGGATCAGCGGGCGCAATTGCTCGACCGGAACCGGCCAATGGGCAAACAACAAGTCGTGCCACACCTGCTTCATCACCCAAGGTGAGGACGGCGGAGGCCAGGAGCGTCCATGCTCGGATGGAATCAATGTCGTCGACATGGATGCGTTCTCCATGGATTTTTCCATCGACAGAGGGAGTGGCCCTCATGCCGACTTTCCTTCGCTCCACCCCTTATCGAGGAGCATCTGCTTACGTATCATCATGCGTTCATCCTCATCCCACAGCCGTTGGTAGAGTTGCAGATACGCGGCCCCGACGGCGTTGGCTTTCTCTGGTGGCAGCGCGGGCGTGCGAAATTCAACGACGATGTTGGTTGTCCGCTCGTCAGTCGGGGAAAGCATGGTCAGCACTTCCGAACCCGCGCCCTGGCCGGCTCGCGTCCGGCTCCAATAGCGCAAGTTCGGCATATCGGTTTGGATTTCAATCAATGCGCGCTTTCCTCTTGCAGCGGGAGCCAGCGTCACCCACGCGCGCCAGGATTCCGGCGTTTGCTCCACCAGTTCCGCCGCAGCGAACGCGCTACGGTGCAACCACGGTAAGTGCTCCCAATCAAGCACGTTTTCCCACACCCGCGCCACCGACGCGTGCAAGGTACGGCGGTAGGTGGCGACAAGAGTCAAGGATTCATTGTTAGTCATCGCGGCTCCTCCTTCCTCCTCAATCAGCCAAGTCCTTTGTCTCTGGTCTCCGGTCTTCCATCCCCCGTCTTCACAGCTTCCCTGGCCCCGACGCCTTCGCCCAGCCTTCGGAGAGCGGGACCAGGTAAAACATTTCGACACGCCGTGACTTGAACTTCCATTCGTCGTTGACCTTCTCATATTCATCATGCAACCGGCCAGCGCCAATCAGGCTCTCGTCTCCACGGGTGGCCCGGTTTTCCAAGGAACAGATCCCAGTCGCGCGGTTGCCGGTAATCTGGATGACGTGATTCGTGAAGAACGGCTTCACCCTGAGCGGCCATGTCCCACGATAAAACTCCTTGAGCGCCGCATGTCCTTTGGTGATTCCGCGCCCCAGCGAGCTGAAGTCCACCGATCCGTCTTCAGTGAACAAGTTCGCCATGCGATTCTCATCCTGCGCCTCAATCGCCAGCCCGTATTGATACGTCAGTTCCTTGATCTTCTCGCGGTCCCACAATTCTTGCACCATCTCTTCAAGTTTCATCGTCCACTCCTTTTTTTGCCTTTTGACTTTTCTTTTCCTCACCGTAAAGCGGCAAGCGGCTCAGTCTGGCTTCGCTGCTCACGCGCTGGCAGAATCTTATTCTCGGCATCAATAAACAACCACAAGAACGCCGAGAACAACGCCAGCAGCGCGGCGAATTGGAGCGCGGACTCCCAGCCAAAACGGTCAGCAATCAGCGGCGTGAGGGTAGGGGCGATGGCTCCTCCAATCTGCAAGAGCGTCGCGGTCAGCCCATACACCGTGCCCGAATGCGCGCCCGCGATGTCAATGTTCGTGCCGACAATAGCCGCCGCGCCGAAATACAGGAACCCATCGCCCAGTGAAAGCAACGCTACCGCGGTATAGGAATTCTCGGCCTGGGCTCCGGTGTACATACAGAACGCGGCCAAGAGAAACCCACTGATGGCGATCGCGCGGCGCCCCAGCGTCAGGCCGTAACGTTTCACCAGCGCATCCGAACACACCCCGCCAAGAGGCCCAAGCAGCGCGACCGCGATAAAGGGCGACGTCGTCAGCAGCCCCCCCTGCATGATGGAGAAGCCGCGCACGTTGACCAGATACAGATAAAACCACGACTGGAAAATATAGATGCCGTAGCCAAAGCCAAAATTGGCGAACATGAGCAGCCAAACATTCGGATGCGTCAGAATCGCCCGCCACGGCGTCGGCGTTCTCTCTACGCCAGCACCGTCGCTCCGAATATGCGCCAGTTCCGCGGCTGACACGCCGGGATGCTCCTCAGGCTGGTCCGTCGCGAAACGGTACCACCCCACCGCCAGCACGATCCCCACGAAGCCAAAGACATAAAAAGCGGAGCGCCACCCGTAGTGCACCATGATCCAGGAGACGACCGGTGGTGCGAGTCCGTAGCCCACCCCAACACCCGCCAGCACCAAGCCGGCGGCTCGTGCCCGTTCACCAGGGGCCATCCAACTGGCCACCGCGCGATTCGAGTTTGGATACGCCGCGCCCTCGCCCATGCCGATCAGGAAGCGAATAATCATAAAGGATGCCAGGGGCCCCCAGAGGCTCGCGAGCCACCAGTCCCCGGCAAACGCCGTCAGCCCGGTAAACACCGACCACCACAGAATCGCCAGGGTCAGAATGCGCCGTGGCCCCACCGTGTCCCCTAACCAGCCGCCGGGAATGTGAAACAAGGCGTACCCAGCAGTGAAGACGGTGTACAGCATCCCCATCTGCACGTTGCTGAACCCGTACTCTGGCATGATCTGCTGGGCGGCCACCGAGAAGTTGACCGCGTCCATGCTGCGCACCACGCTGATGAGCACCAAGAACCAGAGGATGGTCCACCGCGTCCGTGTCTCCATGTCGTCTCCCCCTCTTTTGGTCGCGGATTCTACGCCGATCATTCCGCGAGGGGTAGAGGCGGAGGAATGAGGGGTTCTGAACACTGCCTGAAAAACATCACACCTGCTGCCCCAGCAACAATTCCCCGCGTTGGATTTTGTTCATCGTGAAAAAACCGTCGTCTTTTCAGGCTTCTCTTTACCCACAAGAGAAAAACCAGCACGGCCTCTGCTTTGCTGAGGGAATGGTCAAGTGAACAGTCACGGCAACTTCATACAGTTGTCACCAAAACGACAAAAACCGCTGATATGCTCTTCGCAAGTGTAAAGTTCGTCACGCAGGTGACGAGAACATAAAAGAGTTCGCTTGTCTCATCTCACAGGCTGTCGTACCGTAGTCAACAGACAGCGAAAGGAAAGGAGAACAATGTCAGACCCGTATTTTACGAAAACGATGGAAGATCTTCTCACCGCATACAAAACGTTCACCGTCGATCTTCCACTCGCCGGCACCCGCTGGGCGTTCGGCCTCGGACAAGAAAAAGATGTGACCACCACGGCCTGGAAAGGCTATGACGCCAGTCTCCGCGTCGCGACCGCGACGGTGGATTCCCTCTATCGCACCCCCCTCTTCGGGACCACCGTCAGCACCGTGGCCAATCAGATGCTCCGATTGCAGCAAGTAGGTACCTCAGCAACCAAGCTGGTGACGACCACGCTGCGACAAGGGATCGGCATCCCCACCACGGCGGAGGTCCAAGCACTCACGGAACGCGTGACCATATTGGAAGCCAAGAGCACCGAAGCGACGCCGAAAACGGCGACACGGGCAACGCTCAACCGGCTCCGCCCCTTCGATACCCATACTTCAACCACGACTCCGACGGACGAAGAACGCGCCGCCGCCTAAATCAGCCTATGGCCTGTGGCATATAGCCTACGGCCCGTTCGCCTCGCTCGTCCTATGGCAGGACCCTTCCTCCCATAAACTCATCAATTCTGACGATCAACTTCGGCAATAGCAGGAAGGGTGCTTCTAGGTCCCCTCTCCCGGATGGGAGAGGGGCAGGGTGAGGGGGATCAAAGTGTGATGACCGATTGTGTTCGTCAAAGTTCATAAGAGCGCAGTGAGCCATACGCCAGACCAGAGGAAATCCCCATGTCGCAATTATTACAAACCTTTTCAACCTCGTGGTTAGAGAGTTCCGCCCGCATTCTCGACGGCCTGCGTCGTGGTGCGATGGAACCCTATCCCGTCCAAGAAGACCCGCCGCCAGTCACACCGTATCAAGTGATCTACGAAGGTGGAAAAACCAGCTTGCGTTATTACCGCGCGGTCGGCAAAGCGCAGGCGACTCCATTGCTCATCGTCTATGCCCTCATCAAGCGCCCGTTCGTCCTTGATCTGCAACCAGAACTCAGTGTGGTCAAAAACCTCACGCAGCAAGGCTTCGAGCTCTATGTGCTGGATTGGATTCCACCCACGCAAGCCGACACCTGGCGCGGATTCGATGCCTACGTCAATGGCGATGTCGCCAACGCCGTGCGGGCCGTGCAAGCCCATAGCGGGGTGTCACAAGTGTCACTCCTGGGCTACTGCTTCGGTGGCTTGCTCAGCACCATGTACACCGCGCTGCACCCGGAGACGGTGAAGAATTTCATCCCCCTGTCGGTGCCGGTGGACATGAGCAAACAAGACATTGCCATCTTCAACCTGATGAAGACGCTTGATCCGAACCTAGTCGCGGGGGTATTCGGCAATTGCCCAGCGTGGATTATGAAGATGGGATTCTCGGCGATGTCGCCGGTGCACCATGTCTTGAACAAGCATGTCGGCCTCTATCGCAATCGCGAGCGCGCCGGGTTCGCGGACACCTTCGCGCTGTTCGAGCGCTGGATGAATAGCGATGTCCCGTTAGCCGGACAGATTTTTCGCGAAGTCACCACCGACATCTTCCGCGACAACCTGCTTGCCCAAGGCAAACTCACCGTTGGCGAACAACGGGTCGATCTCAAGAACATCCGCTGCCCCGTGCTCAACGTGGTGGGCGAACATGATGATGTTGTCCATCCGCAAACCAGCCTGGCTTTGAGCGAATTGATCAGCAGCCGCGACAAGGAGAATCTGGTGTTCCCCGCCGGTCATATCGGGGTCGTGGTGAGCAGCAGCGCACAGAAGCACCTCTGGCCCCAAATCGGGAGCTGGCTCAAGAAACATGACCGGAAACCACGCACCATGCGCAAGGTGCCGGTCACCGTGCGGGAGATGACGCGAGAGGCGACGACGTTGCAGTAAGAGCCTCCGGCGATTGATCGCCCGCGCGATCACCCCCCCCCGTGCTGCGGGTCAAGCTGGAGCGTCTCGGCCAGCAATGTAGGCTGGGATGACCATCGGGAATCCCAGCGTCGCGCGCACCGCCTCCAGGCTGGGATTCGCTCCGCTCATCGCCAGCCTACATCCTGGCCCCCGCACTCTCTTCTTGATTGATGAGAACTTCAGAGGGTAATATCGCCTCGTGGAAAAGCGGAAGGCGCATTACCAGCTCAAAGAAATCAAAGCGGCTTTTGCTGACCCCGATACTCTGGCACACGTCACCGTCTCAGCACGGAATGGGGCGCGCGAGCTGCGCTTGTCGGATGAGGACATCGTCGCGGTCATTCAAGCGCTCCGGACACGTGACCTCTCGAAGTCCATGACCGTGTATCGGGATTCCACACTGTGGCAGGACGTATATTGTCCCACGTACAAGAGGATGAAGCTGTACGTGAAATTCGCCAAGGAGCGCGAGACGGATGTGTACTGGCTGGTGTCGTTCAAGAAAAATGAACAGGACTAAAGCCGATTATCCGCGGGAATCCAAACGGAGGGAGAACGCACCATGGAACAATGCCTCGCTTGTGGAGGGGGTCCGCTCAAGCGGAGCGCCAAGCCCGTGTCCTTTAGCTACAAAGGGCAGGTGCTCACCTATCAACAGCCGGGTGAGTGGTGTGGCGTCTGCGGAGAAGGGTTTCTGAGGAAATCGGATAAGGAAGCCACGGACCCGGTACTGGCCGATTTTCAAGCGCGTCTGGATAATCGGCTGAGCCCCACGGAGATTCGTCGCATCCGCAAAAAGCTGGGGCTGACGCAAAAACAAGCGGGCGAGATGATTGGCGGTGGGTCACTCGCGTTTCGCCGCTATGAAACCGGGAAAGCCGTGCCGCCAACAGGGACGGAGAATTTTCTTCGTGTGCTCGACCGCCATCCTGATCTGCGCGCCGAACTGCCCAAAGAGGTCGCGGCTTAGGAGAGGTTGTGCGATACCCTTCGCTCACCTTTGCAACTGGCGGCGAAGTCATCAGCATTGAGGAAAGCATCGGGGAAGCCGCAAATCGACGAAAAAACTCAACGGCTTCCGTCTCCGTTTCTTCTTCAAGCTACTCCACACTAAACCGCTGCAACTCCACCGGCACCAACGCACACCCCGGCCCCGTCCCCGTCACTTGCAGCGTATACGGCCCGCTCGGTCCAGGAGTCGGCACCCCGGGTGAGTAGGCATCCACGACGATGAAATAGTCGGTGCCCGCCACCGCGTCGAGGGTTATCGATTCCGCCACTCCGCCAACTCCCGTGTCGTCCACGCAAGCGCAGTCAGACAACGAACTCGAACAGGCGGGGTGGTACACGATCAAAGCGAGGTCTAGCGATCCCGTTGGGTCCATAGTGATCGTCAGAGTACAGTTCGCATTCGTGCGAATCTTCCAGGCCCGGTCGGGGCCGGTACCCGTGCCGCTAAAGATTGCTCCGCGTGGTCCGCTACTCCCATCCACTCCGCCGGTGCACGTTGGTGCCGCGGTACACGTGGGTGCGGTTATGTCTGGTGGAAGATCAAAGTTGTCCGTCGCTCCGACGGTGGTATCCGCGATTGGTCCGTAGGGCAGAGCGCCAAACTCGTGCGTAGCCGCAGTGCAGCCATCGCCTGGTGAGTTGAAAATGATCGATGGGTTTGGCGGGTGTTGCGTGAAATAGGCCGCCACCCGCTCTTTATAGACCGCCAATTCCTCTGGCGTCATGGTGTCGGCGATGGCTGGCTTGACCTTGACCTCGTCCGCGGTCATCGCGTGCGCGATTGCGTGTTGCCCCATGATAAACGCGAGGCTCACCCCAATCATCCACCAATTCGTCCTTCTCATCATGTCCTCCTTCGCCTTCCATGCCCGCAACCTTCTACCTGCGAATGCGCGTCAGGGCTAGGGGGTGGTTCGGGTCCGATCAAGTTGCGCGAGACGATTACGGACCACGGTCGTGGTCCGATACGGGTCCAGTTGTCGCGCCAGTTCGTAATCGGCCACCGCCTCAGCCTGTCGCCCTTGCCGCGCGCGCAGATCGCCGCGCGCGATCAACACGCCCCCGTGATGGGGGTCAAGCTGGAGCGCCTCGGCGAGTAACTGCTCAGCCTCGGCATGACGGCCATCCAGCATGATGATCTGCGCCAATAAGAGGGACACATCGGCCTTGGGCTTGATGGCGGTA
>JABFSC010000777.1 GCA_013140885.1 Deltaproteobacteria bacterium
GCGGGAGGGCGATGTGTTTGGCGATGGGGTGAACATTGCCGCTCGCCTGCAAGCGCTGGCGGACCCGGACAGTAGCTGCATCTCCGACATGGTCTATCGCGACGTCGCCAACAAGCTAGACTTGGGCACGGTGGTCTCCTTGGGCAAGCCCAAGCTCAAGAACATTGCCGAACGGTTCACCGTCTACGCTTTGCTGCCGCAATCACCGAAAGGGATACGCCAGACCTTGCACGTGCAATGGCTGAAGCTCTCCCGTCGGGTGCGTCCAATGCCCTGGGTGGCAGTCGGGATGGTGTTGGCACTCATTGCCGGTGGACTCCTGGCCACTCAGACGCCCTTCTTGTCTGCAATCCGCACTCCGCAATCGCCAATCCGCAATGAGGGAGCGTTACCGCTTCCTGACAAACCTTCCATCGTCGTGTTGCCCTTTGACAACATGAGCAAAGACCCTGAGCAGGACTACTTCAGCAATGGCATCACCGAAGTGCTTACCAGTGACCTCTCCCGCATTGCCAGCCTCTTTGTCATCGCCCGCAACACCGCCTTCACGTACAAGGGGAAGCCGGTGAATATCCAAGACGTGGGGAAAGAATTGGGAGTGCGGTACGTACTGGAAGGCAGCGTCCAAAGAGCAGGAGAGCAAGTGCGCATCACCGCTCAATTGATTGACGCTACTACTGGCGGGCACCTCTGGACCCAACGCTTCGACCGCCCCTTCGCAGATATCTTTGCTTTGCAGGACGAGATCGTAAAAAAGATCATGACGACACTCAAGCTGCAGCTCTCCGTGCAGGAACAAGGGTACATCGTACGCAAACACACGGACAATCTGGAGGCGTATGACTCCCTCTTGCGCGGAGTCGAACCGTTTTGGCGCTTCACGAAAGAAGCCCATACTCAGGCACAGCAGATGTTCGAAAGAGCCATTGCCCTGGACCCGCAGTATGCCGAGGCATACGCGCGGCTGAGTTTCATTTACTACCGGGAGTGGTTCTTACGCTGGAGTATGGACCCCCAGACCTTGGAGCATGCGTTAGCACTGGCACAACAGGCCGTCGCTCTGGATGATGCACTGCCTCTCGCTCATTCCCTCTTGGGCCAAGTCTATACGCAGAAGCGGCAGTATGACCAAGCCCTCGCCGAGGGTGAACGGGCTATTGCCCTCGACCCCAACAATGCCGACAGCTCTCAATGGCAGGCGAATGTACTGAACTTTGTGGGCCGGCCCGAAGAAGCCCTGCGCATGATGGAACGGGCCATGCGTCTCAACCCCCGCTATCCGCCCTTCTACCTATTTGAATTGGGCTGGGCCTACAGCTCGACCGGACGGTATACTGAGGCGATCACCACGCTGCGGGAATTCCTCAGCCGTAGCCCCAGTCATCCGCCTGGCCACCACCTCCTGGCGCTCAACTATATGTATCAGTGGACCTCGCAACAGAGTGCCGATCCCCACACGTTGGAGCACGCGGTGGCGGCAGCGCAACGGGGCCTCGCCTTCCATGATGCCTACTTCGTGGGTCACAGAGTCTTAGGCTCTATCCATCTCTGGCAAAAGCAATATGAACAAGCGATGGCCGAGCTGGAGCGATCCATTGCCCTCGATCCTAACATGGCGGACGGCTATGCGTTTCTGGCCGAGACGCTAAGTCGTGTGGGCAGGCCGGAAGAAGCCCTGAGGGCGGCAGAACAGGCACTGCGCCTTAGACCCCTCGTTCTGGATTATCACCTAGATAGCGTAGGCACTACCTATTATCTGGCCGGGCGGCATGAGGAAGCGATTGCCCCGCTGAAGCAATATCTCACTCGCTACCCCAACATTCTCGGTGCCCACCTCACTCTGGCGGCGGTCTACAGCGAGTTAGGCAAAGAAGCAGAAGCCCAAGCCGAGGTAGCAGAAGTGCTGCGGCTCAATCCTAACTTTTCATTAGAGGTTTACAAGCAGAGAGCACCGATCAAAGATCCAGCAGTCTTGGAGCGGCATATCGTGGCGTTGCGCAAGGCAGGGCTGAAGTAAGTTGAGAGTTGAGAGTTGAGAATTGAGAATTGAGGATAGGGAAATAGGCTGAAGGGAGAGAAAAAGGAGGAGGAGGAAGAGGAAGAATGGCAAATGAAGAGTGAGTAGGCCGGAATAAGCCAAGCGTTTCCGGCATGGACCTTCTCTTTTTTGCGGCTTTGACTATCATTCGTTGTCTCAGGAGTAAGTCGGACGGAGTCTGAGCTATGCGAGTCCCCTTCGCCTGGTGCCACGGGCAGCACGCTGCCCGTGCGTTTGTTTGAGCACGGCGAACAAGTCGCCAGGGGTACCTAACGGCCATACCCGCGCTTGGGTCTATCCTACTTCGTTAGGATGATCGTCCCCTCAGCCGTGCTGCTGATTGCTGCAAGGAAGTTGCCCGCCCCATCGTCGAACAACGTCTTTGCCGTCCCACTCCCGGTGATAGAACCCGTCGCTCCGGCAAATCGCCCCGTGCCGCCGGTAATGTTATCCACCCAACTGTAAAACTGAAGGGTGGTGATAGGATCAAAGCAGAGGGTCGAGGAGGAAATCTCAACAAAGAGCAGGTCTCCCGTATTGTCGAAACGGTAGAAGCTATGTCCCGTTCCCGGCAACAACGTGACAATGAACCCCTCGTTACCATTCGGACAGGTCCCCGGTCCAGAAAAGACATATTCATTCACACCCTGAAAGGTTCCCGAACCGAGGGTGCCTTTGAATCCCCCACTGTCGAAGCCGCCCTTACTGCCATCCCCATTGGTGTCGGACTGGGTGTTGACAGCGCCGCCGGAAAAACTGGCTTTCCAGTGAACGTGCTGATCCTTGGCTTCAGCAGCACCGACGATGCCCGTGAGCATGAGTAACGCGATTCCGAGTGTAACGTAACGAGTCTGCATACAATTCTCCTTTTGGTCAGTTGTTGTGGGGCATTGATGAATACAGAAGCGTGGCAGGCCGCTTCCGCGCTCCGTTGCCGACGTTGAGGTTGACTCTCTTTGACCTCCACCTCCTTTCTGAGTGGCAACTGTTCGGTTGCACGCTGGGGCGTTGTATGTGAGAAGAGTAGAGATTGGGGAACCCGCAAGTCGTTAGCGAGTTCTTAGTTTTTTCTTAGTTTTTTCTTAGCGGCGGAAGGAAAAGGGGAGCATGTCGCCAGACCGACACCTGCGGTTCGGGGAGTTTTCGCTGGACCAGCGTAACGCCTGTGTGTGGCATGGGTCGGAAACGCTGAAGCTCAAGCCTAAAGCCTTTGATGTTCTGCGTTATCTGGTAGAGCACTCCGGACAGTTAGTGAGTAAAGATGACCTCTGGCGGGCAATCTGGCCGGACGTGGCGGTGACTGACGGCGTGTTAGCCGTCTGTCTGACCGAGATTCGCCAGGCGCTGGGGGATGACGCCAAGAATCCACGCTATATCGAGACGGTGCATCGGCGGGGATATCGGTTCATCGGGACGATAGTCAGGAGTCAGCATCCAGTAGTCAGTAGAGAAGAACAGCTCGCTAACGAGCAGGAAGTCAGTTCCGTCATGCCCGTGCGGACGGGCATCCAGGAGTCGCAAGCACAAGCCTCGGATGAATCTCCCTGGATGCCCGCTTCCGCGGGCATGACACCGTTGAGTAGCCTGGATGAAGCACAGCGGAACCCAGGGGAAGAGTACGGACAGGCTGAAGATATAAATCGAGAGGCTGAAGAGCCACCCTCGTTTTCTCCCTCCAGTCTAGAGCCTACGGCCTCCAGCCTTCTTCAGCACTCTCCCACATCGCGGGTCACCCGGAGCGTTGTACTGGCGGCTGTGCTGTTGCTGATTACCATCGTCTTGACCGTCCAGTATCTTTCCCTTCCAACCTCCAGCATCCAATCCCTAACCCCCAGCGCCCAATCCCTCCCCTTGCCCGATAAACCTTCCATTATCGTGCTGCCGTTGGTGAATCTGAGTAACGATCCTGAGCAAGACTACTTCAGCGACGGCTTGACTGAAGTGCTGACCGGCGATCTTTCCCGGATCTCCAGTCTCTTTGTCATCGCCCGGAACTCCGCGTTCACTTACAAAGGCAAAGCGGTGAAGGTCCAAGACGTCAGCAAAGAGATGGGCGTGCGCTACGTACTGGAAGGCAGTGTCCAGAAAGCCGATCAGCGGGTGCGGATCAACGTGCAGTTGATCGACGCGACGACTGGCTATCACGTGTGGTCGGAGCAGTATGACCGCCCATTCAAAGACATCTTTGCTTTGCAAGACGAGATCGTGCGGAAGATCGTGACGACGCTGAAGCTACAGCTCACCTTGCAAGAACAAGGGATCCTTGTGCGCAAACACACGAACAACGTCGAAGCCTATGACGCCTTCTTGCGCGGGCTGGAGTATTTTTGGCGCATCTCGAAAGAGGGCAATACCCAGGCGCGGCAGATGTATGAGAAAGCCATTGAACTGGACCCGCAATATGCGGACGCGTACGCGCAGCTGGGGTTTACCTACTTCATGGAGGCGTCCCTGAGCTGGGGTGCTGACCCCCAAACCCTAGAGCGGGCGTTGGCATTTGAGCAACGGGCGCTGGTCCTGAACGACTCCCTGCCTCTTGCCTACACGGTCTTGGGCCTGGTCTATGTACGGCAACAGCAGTATGACCAAGCCATTGCGGCAGGGGAACGGGCGATCGCCCTCGCTCCCAACAATGCTGGCGCCTATGTCGCGCAGGCAGACGCGCTCAGCATTGCGGGCCGGCCCGAAGACGCCTTGCGTGCACTGGCGCACGTGAGGCGTCTCAACCCTCGCGCTCCGCCGCCTAGCTATGCATACGAATTGGGCTGGGCCTACCGCGCGACCGGGCGCTATGCCGAGGCGATCACCACGCTACAGGAATTCCTCAGCCGGAAGCCCGATGCAATGGCCGCCCACCTTGACCTAGCGATCAGCTACTGGTGGCAGTGGCTTTCACAACAGAGCCCCGCTGGCCAAACGTTGGAACCGGCCATGGCGGCGGTGCAACGGGCTCTGGCCTTCAATGACTCCTGGTATCCGAACCATATGGTCTTGGGCTATATCCATCTCTACCAACAGCAGTATGACCAAGCCCTAGCGGAGGTGGAACGGGCAGTGTCCCTCGCTCCCCATGAAGCGGAGAGCCAGGCGACGCTGGCTATGGTACTCAGCTGCATGGGCAGGACGGAGGAGGCTCTGGAAGCCGCCGCGCAAGCGCTGCGCCTGAAACCTCGCACTCGGGACACCCACTTGGGAGCCGTCGGCCCAGCCTATGCGATAGCCGGGCGCTACGAGGAGGCACGTGACCCCTTGCGGCGTTACCTTAGCCGCTATCCTAACATTCTGTTTGTCCATCTCTCGCTAGCCGCAGTATACAGTGAGTTAGGCCAAGAGGCCGAGGCGCGAGCGGAGGCAGCCGAAGTGCTGCGACTCAATCCTAACTTTTCATTAGAGGTTCACAAGCAGAGAGCACCAATCAAAGATCCGGCAGTGTTGGAACGGCATATCGCGGCGTTGCGCAAGGCGGGGTTGAAGTAAGTTGAGAGTTGAAAATTGAGAATTGAGGATAGGGAAATAGGCTGAAGGCTGAAGGCTGGGGGCTGGAGGGGAAGAAAATGGAGACTGAAGAGTGAAGAATGAGGAAGAATGCGGACTGCAGAATGGGGGCAGAGTAAGAAGTCGGGGCAAGTCTCGGACCAGTCGCGGACAGGTACCAGACTTCAGGACCTTCACACTCAAGCAGTGAAGATCAATATGCCTCTTGTCGAACTGTCATTTTGCCACGATAGCGTGGTGAATTATGACATCCTACTCTTGGCGGGAATGAGCCCCATTGGCAACAGAGCGCCCGCAATTCTGCTTGTTGTTGTGGAAAACGAGACCAGACTAGGCGAAACTCGCGCGGTATTCTTGGGAGCGTGCCCGGTTCGGTCGTTTTAATGGCATAACCGTCCTACGCTGATTTCCCACGTGCCCCAAATTTATACACGACCTGCGCGGTGGCGAGCAGCTCGCCGCTTGACGACAAGGCTTTCACGTCAACGAAGACAAGACTGCGGCCACGACGAATGATTCTGGCTTCCGCGAGCACATCGGTTTCACGAGCAGGCGCGAGATAATTCACGGTCATCGTGATGGTGGGAATCCCCTCCGTGATCGCGGGCTCGACTCCGGCCTTGATGGCCATCACTCCGGCAGTATCCAGTAGTGAGGCAATGGCGCCGCCGTGCATGATCCCCCCGTTGCGGAGTAGTGCGGGGCGGAAGGGCAGTCGCATACGGCAGAAGTCGCGCGTGGCTTCCTCGACGCGCATGCCGAGGAGGTCAAGGAAAGAGTCGGCGTTGGTGGAAAGTTGAGTCAATCGAGTGTCCTCCTCATCAAAGGAAAAAAAGGGGGCGGTTGTCTGTCCCTGCAAAAAGGGCAGCCATATTGGGCTGCCCTTTCTTTTCTTTGCGCAGGGAGAGGTTATCGCGGCCACCGCGACCGCAGCAGCCCCAATAACGCCGCGAACTGCTCGTCGTTCATCTCCAACGCCTTCGTCACATCTGGTGGTCCTGGCCAAAACGGGTCCACGAACTCCTTGCCACCCACGCTCCGTGCGGTGGAATAGCGCGGCAGCACGTGAAAGTGGACCTGCTTGTCCACCATCATCAGACACACATAGTTGATCTTTTCGTAGGCGAACGCTTGCTGGAGCGTGGTTTCCAGGTCGGTCGTCACTGTCTTCAACTCGGCGAAAGCCGCAGGGGAAACATCGGATACGCGCGTGGCTTCTTCGGTACAGATGAGCACCAGGCTGCCGGCGGTGACCTGCTTTGGTCGTAGCAGGACAGCCCAGTGCTGGTACTCGCGGAGCAGGGTCTGCGGATAGTTGAACTTGAGTAAAGTATCGTGTGGCATACGTCCCTCTTTCTTTCGCCGATTCTCCGGTTCGCCGATTCTCCGTTTCTTCTTCGTTCTTAATGACCGACCGGCAACTTGTAAAACCGCACCGCGTTTTCCCCAAATACCTTGCGTTGCGAGGCGACTGGCAGAGATGCCAACCGTTCGCGGATCTCTTGCGCTACGCCCAGTGATGAGTCGATATGCGGATAATCCGAAGCCCAAACGAAGTAGTCCGCGCCGATGTGCTTGACGACTTCCGCGGTCATGGTTTCGTCGGGGTCAGCGGACACGACGCACTGACGATAGAAGTATTCGCTCGGTTTCATCTTGAGCTGCGAGCGGCTCCGCATTGGAATGTACTTGTGGTCCATGCGATCCAGCCACGCGGAAATCCAGTTAGCGCCGGATTCGAGCACGGTGCATTTCATGCGCGGATATTTCTCGAACATCGAGAGTGACATCATCTGCGTGAACGCCGCCATCACATCCATCGCCAAGAAGGTGAAGCTGAACAGACCAAAGTCATCATCCTTGCGCACCCATTCTTTCCACGAGGGCTCATCACGAACGATCACATGGAACCCCACGGGCATTTCGAGGTCTTGCACGGTGTTCCAGAAGCGGACGAAGGCGGGGTCATCAAAATGTTTCCAGCCGCGCGCCACCATATCTGGGGAAAGATAGATGCCGACGCAGCCCTCTTTTTTGGCGCGGATGGTTTCCTCGACCGCGCCTTCGGGATCAATGAGGGAGATGTGGGCGATAGGAAAGAGGCGCTTCTTGTCGTGACTGCAAAAATCAACCAGCCAGCGGTTATAGGCGCGGCAATAGGCGGTGGCGAGTTTGGGGTCCTGCACCCAGCCTTCCCAAAAGATGCCGATGGTGGGGTAGAGCAGCGCGAGGTCGATGCCTTCTTCATCCATGACCTTGAGGCGCGCTTTGGGGTCGTAACTGCCGGGAGGGCAGCCGTCCATGTAGGTTTTCTTGCCGGGAGTGAATAATTCCGCGGCATCCATGCCAACACCACCCAGCGCGCCCAGGGTGCCACGGACTACTTCCGCCGGTTTGTTGTCAATCATCAGCACTTCCCAGCCTTTTTCGTCGAGGTCAATGCGGATCGCCCGGTCCCGATACTGTGGGTCAATATATTTGATCCACGTATCAGCGGGCTCTAGGATGTGGCCGTCGGCGTCAACCGAGAGCCCGAATTTTTCATTCAACATTGTGGTCCTCCTTCGTGAATACAGCGTGCTGGTTGTAGCAAAGGCTAGTGGTGGGCTCCACTAGGGGCGGGCGTAATAAGTCGGGACAAGTCTCAAGCCAGTCTTCAGCCAGTCTCGGACAAGTCGGGGATTAGTCTTGGACTCGAGCCGATTTGCTTTTGTTGCGTTGTTCTTGTCATTTGCAAGCGGAGAGGAGAGTCGCGAATGGGTATCGAATCTCAATTGAAACAATTGAAAATCGAAGAACTCTTGACCATGCTGAAGCATGACGATGCAGAGGTACGTCGGAAAGCCGTGCATTCATTGGAAAAGATGGAGACCTCGGCGTTCACGTTAGAAATCATGGAGCGACTTCTGGGGCTTGTTGCGGACAAAGATAGGTTTGTCCGGTTTGATGTCGTGCTTGCGCTTGCGCGTCTGAATGAGACGCCGCTTTTCCCAGTTCTTCTTGAGCGTCTTTTGAGCCTGACTCGCGATAAACGGAAAGTTGTTCGAGCTACGGCGGCGAGCGTTTTCGCCGAGTGCACGGACGCCGCGGCGACACCGGAGGTGACCGCGCGGTTATGGGAACTCACGACGGACGAAGATAAGAATGTGCGTGCGGAAGCCATCACCGCACTTCGACAAACAAAAGCACTCTCTTCGTCGCCAGAGACAATAGCGCGTTTGCTAATGCTGACGAACGACGAGGATAGATGGGTCGGTGCTGTCGCGGTGGAAGCGGTGACAGACTTTGGGCACGTTGCCGCGACACCGTCGTTGGTTGAACGAATGTTTGCGCTGCTCTCGGACAGTCAAGAGAGTTTACGCTGGACCGCTGCTCGCGCGTTTGGAAAACTCGCAACCGTAGTTGCTACTCCGGGAGTGATCGAACGACTCGTTGCGCTGACGACTGACACGGGAAGAGGAGTTCGCCATGCTGCGGCAATGGCCTTGGGGGAACTCGGACAGCAGGCTGCAGCGCCTGAAGTCATTGGTGGCCTGTTAAACCTCTTAACCGACAAAAATCCTGACGTGCGTTCTCACGCCGTGGAAGCCTTGCAAAGAATGGGAAATGTGACGGCTTTCCCAATTGCTCGTGAGCGGCTCTGGGGGCTCATGGAGAACAAAAGTAAGGCGATCCGCTTCATGGCGGCACGCCTCCTCCGAGAAATGGATGAAGTGGGGAGTGTATCCGCGCGCCTCCAGGAATTCTGGAAACCGTATATTGGTATCTCAACTGTGATCCTCTTGGATTCTTTCAATGAAGAATACTGCTCAATCGGCGACCTTGCCGAGGAGGAATTGCGCCTTTTGGCCGCAAAACAGCGTCCGTAATTGAGGTTGATGTCCTTGCGAAGAGGATAGCGCCTTCTTCTTCCCCTCCCGAACCGCCCGTGGTACAACCCCCAAAAATGACAACCACGTAAAGGAGGGGGACCGTCATGTCAAAGGATTTCACGATTTGTGTTGGGACCGTGGGCGCTGGGGTGTGGTTTAGCCCTAACAGTGGACAACGCTGGAAACGCAGTAAGATGAAGCTGCCGTTCCATGCCGAGCCGGGCGAAGTGCAGATTCGCTCGTTGGTCGTCTATCCGCAAAATCCCCAGTGGCTCTTGGCTGGATCCGAGGTCGGCCTCTATCAGAGCAAGGACAAAGGGGCGACGTGGGAGCTGTTGGAGTCGCCAATGGATGGCATGCAAATCTGGTCGGCCGCCGTCCACCCGACCAATCCCGACATCATCTGCGCGGGCACCAAACCCCCCGCCGTGTTTTGTTCGCGCGATGGCGGCAAACAATGGAGCAAGCTCGCGGTGCCCATTGTCGAGAAGTGTTTCGCCGGTGCACCAAAAGTGACGAACATCATCTTCGATCCCCGCAATCCCCGCACGATGTGGGTGGGTGTGGAGATCGACGGCGTCTACCGCAGTGATGACGCCGGAGAAACCTGGACCCATCTTCCACCACTGGGCGAGAGCATGCTGAATCAGGATATTCACGGCCTCACCATCAGTCAGACCCAGCCCACCAAGATTCTCGCGACCACCCCGGATGGCGTGTGGACGAGTACCGATGAAGGCAATCGCTGGCTGGTGCATGGGTTCCCGCGCTTTTTCGAGCGCGATCAGATTTCCTATTGTCGTGGCGTCGCGCTCAAGGCCGATGATCCCGATGTGATCTTTGTCGGGAATGGCGATTTCATCCCCGGCAAAACTGGCGCGATTCAGCGTTCCAAGGATGGCGGCAAAACTTGGGAGAAAGCCAAGTTGCCGGTCGATCCCAATTCCACCATCTATTGGTTCGCCACGCATCCTGCCGACCCGGATGTGATTGTCGCGAATAGTCTGCATGGGTACGTGTACACCAGCACCGACGGCGGTGACTCGTGGGACAAAGTGGCGCAAGAGTTCGGGGAGATTCGTGCCCTCGCTTGGGTGCCGAACTGACCACGCGCGAACTTCTTTCGCTTCCTTTATGGGTCTGCTATCACAGGGACATTATTTTCGGGATTCACACAGAGAAAAGGAGTCACCGGCATGATTATTGGCTACTTCACCGAACGTCCGTATCGCTGGCTGCCTGAAGACGAAGTGCTCAAGAACGAAGGCTTCTTCGCGGTCTCCAACAAGCATTTCGACCGCGAGAAGGCCGCCGACGATTATAACTATTGGATAGATGAATACTGCGAGGCCGAGGAACTCGGTTTCGATGCCCTCATGCTCAACGAGCATCACGGCAACCCTTTCTGCATGGGGAGCGTGATGAACGTGGAGGCCGCGATCTTGGCGCGCGTGACCAAGAAGGCGAAGATCGTGTTGATCGGCAACCCACTGCCGGTCCTCAAGCATCCGTTGCGCATGGCTGAGGAACTGGCTGAAATCGACTTGATCTCACGAGGTCGTCTGGTTACGGGCTGGGTGCGTGGCGCTGGCAGCGAGCAGTTTTTCAACAACGCCAATCCCGCCTACAACCGCGAATACTTCAACGAAGCGCATGACTTCATCATTCAAGCGTGGACGAGGCCGGGTCCGTGGCGTTACGAAGGTAAGCATTTTCATTATCGCCATGTGAATCCCTGGGCGCTGCCGTACCAGAAACCGCATCCACAGATGTGGATCCCTGGCGTGCTGAGCCCGGAAACCGTCAAATGGTGCGCCGAACATGCCTATCCGTATCTGGGTTTGGTGACGAACCTGGGCCCGACCTGTGACATCTGGGACATGTACGCCGATGTCGCTGCGGAACAGGGGTATCAGGCGGGCTCGGAAAATTTTGGCTACCTCATGGGCGTGTTCGTGGCCGAGACCGACGAGAAAGCCCAGGAACTCGGCAGAGGGTTTGTCTTCGGCGGTGGCGCGAATGCCTTCTCGCGTCCAGAGCACACGTTGCCTCCAGGCTACAACTCCAAAGGGGCGATCCGCTTGCTCGGTAAACGTCCTGGTGGTGGCTGGGTTGGGTTAAGCGCGGATCGGTTGAAACAGATGCAGACCGGCACGAGTGGCGATGAAGGGAAGAACTACGACGAGATTCGCAAGAAACTCAAGACTTCGTATGATCGGGCGCAGGAGAACTTGTTGATGATCGTTGGCTCGCCGAAGACGGTGACCGAGAAGATCAAATCGATCCTCCAGGTGTTGCGTCCAGGGGTGTTCACGCTCTTCCAAGTGCAAGGGCCCGTCGGCAATACCGACCGCCTCAACAGCATGCGCCTGTTCGCCAAGGAAGTGATTCCGCCGATTCGTGAGTTCGCCAAACAGATCGAACTGGTGAATCCGTTTGAGCGATTCCCTGGGTCACGCAAACTGACGCCTGGGACGAAGCGGCTGCCAGTGGTTGATCGTTCGCCGTTGAAGCATCTCAAGATCGACGCCGCCGCGACTGGTGTCTAATCCTGCCTCCTGTCGGGGTGTCGCTCTGATGCCCCGACGTATTTCCCTTCCTAATGCGATTTCTCGAAACAAATATCCCGTTTCTGGGTAGCCTGGATGAAGCGGAGCGGAATCCAGGTTCCGCGCAGGACACCCCGGATTCCGCTTCGCTTCATCCGGGCTACATGGGATATTTTTTCCAGAAATCATCTTAGCTTTCAGCGTTCAGCCATCAGCCAGACGACATGTCCGGCGGCCTCTTTCTTTCCTCGGCCTAGTGGGGTAGAGGGGCAAGCAGTCTACCTGTTGCAAAAGGAGGGATTGAGTATGCAGCTAGGAAGAGTGATTGATGCCGACGGCCACATTTTGGAACCACCTAACCTCTGGAAAGAGAACCTCGAAGCGAAGTTCAAGGATCGGGCACTAGGGATCGCCCGTGATAGCGAGGGCTGGGAGTCGTTGCTTGTCGATGGGCGCATCTCGTCCGTTATGCGTGGGTTAGGGGTCGCGTCCGCATTCGGCAAGTCCGGTGAAGTCGCCTTTTCCAAGGACTTTAGCTACATGGATGGGCCGAAAGGAGCGTATGATCCGGCGGCGCGCGTGAAAGTGCTGGATGAAGATGGCATTGATGCCGCAGTGCTCTACCCAACCCTCGGTTTAATATGGGAAGGAGAAGTCAGGGATCCGGAACTCGCAATGGCCTATTGTCGGATCTACAACGATTGGATTGCCGACTTCTGTCGGCACAGTCCAAATCGGTTGTATGGAGTGGCGCATATCTCGTTGCTTGATCTCGACGCGGCGATAGTGGAAATGAAACGGGCCGTCAAAATGGGACTCAAGAGCGTCATGTTGACCCCATTCCCGGCGAACGGCAAAGCGTATGGCGATACGCACTACGATCCGTTCTGGACCGTAGCTCAAGACCTTGGCATTCCCGTTGGTCTCCATGTGATCGCCCGCCCCGACTTTCACGGCAGCCAGTGGTATGACCACCCCACCTTTCACGGATCGCCATTCTACTTCCTCTCTGTCACGCTAGGTTTTGATATTCAGGCGTCATTCGTCAGCATGTTCGAGGGTGGAACTTTGGAGCGATTTCCACGCTTGAAGCTGTTGGTCTTGGAAGTCGGAGCTGGTTGGGTGCCGCATTTCATCGAACGCATGGATTCCAAGTGGAAGCACAGCGGCTTTATGACCGCGTGCAAACGTCCGCCGAGTGAGTACTTCCGTCGTCAGGTGTGGATCGGCGCGGACGTTGACGAGAGCATGATCGCGCCCGCCTGCACACGGTGGGGGTCGGACAAATTTTTC
>JABFSC010000636.1 GCA_013140885.1 Deltaproteobacteria bacterium
TTTGAGACCAGTGATGGGCCACTGATTGTCGGCGTCGCCAATGACCGCTTGTTCGCCAAACTCACGCGGGTGCTCAAGCGCCCTGAATGGGGAGACAACCCAGAGTTTCGCACCAGTGCCGGTCGTCTCGCGCATAAAGAGTATCTGCTGGGAGAAATCCGGGCGATTTTTCGCACGGCGAGCAAGGAGCAATGGATGGAACGACTCGAAGCCGCGGGCATTCCCTGCGCGCCGATCCTGACGATTCCCGAAGTCCTGGCGCAACCACAAACGCAGGCGCTCAATATCTTTCGTGAGCAACCGGAGCTTGGAGTCGCGCTCATGCAGCTGCCGATGTCCTTCGATGGCGTGCGCGCGGTGTTCACCGAGCATGCGCCGCGGGTGGGGGAGCATACGGAGGAAGTGTTGCGCAAGAAATCGTAACGGCACAGTGGTCATCGATTCGCAGCCTCCGTGCCAACCCGCCTACAGTACCGACGCTCGCGTCGCGTGCGGCGTGAGGAACGCACGAAGAATGGCGTTGAATTCCGTGGGCTTTTCGATGTTGGTCAGATGTCCAGCCTGGGGGATTGTGACCAGTGTCGCGCCGGGAATGGTGCGTGCCAAAAATTCCGATGCCGCTGGGGGCGTGACCACGTCATCTTCTCCGACGGCCACAAGCGTGGGCACGGTAATCGTTGGCAGTATTGAGCGGAAGTCCGTGGTCACGATCGCATGGAGCGCCTGCTTGTAGGGCTCGACGCGCAGCGCGGACAACGACGCAACCAGTTGTTGGCGCGCGGGGTCGGAAGCATGTTTCGAGGCGAGCACTTCGACCACGCCTGGGGCAATATCGCGCGGGGTCAGTCCGCGCTCCAGCGGCTCAAGTCGGCGCGCGAGAAACTCACGCCGCGCTTCTTCGGGAATCCCACCAAAGCCCGCCGAGGTATCCATCAATGACAGCGTGGCGACTCGATTCGCGTGACGACCATAAAAATCCTGGGCAATCATGCCGCCCATCGACAGACCGACCAGATGCGCGCGGTCGGCCTTGAGGTGATCGAGCAATCGCAGCAGATCATCGGCATAGTCGCTGAACTTCAGTGTCTGGGGCGAATCGTCGCTTGCACCATAGCCACGCCCGTCCCACGTCACCGCGCAAAAGTGGTCACTAAAATGTTCGAGTTGCCCATACCAGTTGGTGCGATTGCCGCCGATGCCGTGCAGAAAGACGACGAGCGGGCCGCTGCCTTGTTGTTCGTAGGCGATGGAGACTGGGCCGGGTGTGCGGTGTAGCGTGTTCATGTTTTCCTCCGTGAAACCTAAATATGTAAATATGTAAAACGTAAAAAGACGAGAAAAACGAAAGGGAGGCGATGGAGTGGTTACGTTTTACACATTTACGTTTTACGTCCTACATCGCCTCCAACGTCTCGATCCCCAACAGCCCTAAGCCGGTCTTGAGATAACGCGCGGTGACATCACACAGCAACAATCGGGTCGGACGAATGTCCGCCGCCGCTTTGAGGATCGGTTGCGCTTGGTAGAACATGTTGAACTTGGTCGCCAGTTCATAGAGGAAGCTCACCAAGACGTTGGGTCGCGACCCGCGCTCGACTTCGAGCAGTACGTCGGCGAAGCGGATCATCTGCTTGACGAGGTCCAACTCTTCCGGCGCTTCGAGTCGCACGACCATCCCTGGCTCTGGCCGCCAGTGCTCAAGCTCGCCGCGGCGAAAGATCGAACGAATACGCGCGTACACATATTGCAAATAAGGAGCGGTGTTGCCGTCGAACGCCAGCATCTTGTCCCAACTGAAACGATAGTCCGCCGTGCGGTTCTGCAACAGGTCGCCATATTTCACGGCGCCAATGCCCACCACACGGGCGATGTGCTCTTGCTCCGCGTCCGACAAGCTCGGATTTTTTTCACGTACCACCGCGCGTGCTCGCTCTTCGGCTTCATCAAGCAGCGCCTCGAGCTTGATCGGCTCGCCCTCGCGCGTCTTGATCGGTCTGCCATCCTCGCCCAGGATCGTGCCAAACCCGACGTGCTCCAAGGCCATCGTGTAGCCCCAGCGGCGCGCGGCGGCGAAGAGCTGGCGGAAGTGCAGTTGTTGGCGACTATCCACCACATAAATGACGCGGTCCGGGTGAAACGTCTCGGCGCGATATTTGATCGTCGCCAGGTCCGTGGTCGCATACAACGACGCGCCATCTTGCTTCTGAATCAAGAATGGATTCTCGGCCAACTCAGGATCATCCTCGAAGAAGACGCAGATCGCCCCCTCGCTTGGTCGCGCCAGTCCTTTGTCTTGTAAATCTTGCACAACCTGTGACAGGAACGGGTTGTAGAAACTCTCGCCGAGCCAGTGATCGAACTGGACATGCAAGCGAGCGTAGATGCGCTCAAACGCTTGGCGGGAGACCGCCGTGAACTCCTGCCACAACGCGATGTTGTCAGGATCACCCTTTTGCAACTTGGCTAATTCTTCACGAGCGCGATCGGCGACCGCGCTGTCCGCCTTGCTCTGGGCCTGAATCACTTTATACACCCGCTCCAGTTCCGCGAGCGGATCGCGGTCGTAGGCCGCGCGGTCAAGCATCGTGCGATAGCCGACGATCATCATGCCGAACTGTGTCCCCCAATCACCGACATGGTTATCAGTGATGACCGTGTGACCCAGAAAGCGAAAGATGCGGGCGAGCGCGTCACCGATGATAGTCGAGCGAATGTGACCGACGTGCATCTGCTTGGCGGTGTTGGGCGCGCTGAAATCGACGACGATCGTTTCTGACCGACTCGTGCGCTCAACGCCGAGACGCTCATCCAGCGCGGCAGCCAACAAGGTTTTGCCGAGCCACGCGGGATCAAGGCGAAAATTGATGAAACCCGGTCCTGCGATGTCCCAGGTGGCTGGAATTTCGGCGGGGTTCAAGTGCGCGAGGACTTGCTGGGCGAGTTCGCGCGGGTTCATCTTTTTGGCCTTGGCCGCGGCCATGACGCCGTTGGCTTGATAATCGCCAAACTGCGCGTTCGCGGTCGCTTGCACGAGCGCGGGCATGGTGAGCCCACTGGCGGCGGCGAGGGCGTGGGACGCTTTTTCTTCGAGGAATTGGGTAATCGTTGGCATAGTGTTGTGTCACTGGCGTGAATTTTTCGAGACGGCACTGTAGCCGCCTCTGGCGAAAAGAACCAGAGTGGGCGCTCGTGAGCAGAGTTTTTTCGTGAGCATTTTCCGATACTTCGCGGTTCATACACGCCCGGCTCTCTAGACACCAGCGCGTTCTGTGCTTAGAGACAGTAAGCGTTGAGCCGTCAGCTATCAGCTTTCAGCCGTCAGCAAAACAAGGCGATCCACACCATGGAGCCTCTCGTGTGTGAGAAGTTGGCCTCAATCTTCCCGGTTTTTCTTGTCTGGCTGATAGCTGAGCGCTGAACGCTGACCAGAAAGGAACCTCGCGACAAACGCATGGACTCACGATCTGTAGACACGGTCCCCCACACGCAGTGGCGTGACTGGATCGCCTTGCGCGCGGTTCGTGGCGTGGGGAATGTCACTTATCGTGAACTGTTGGAACGCTTCGCGACGCCGCACGCGGCCTTGCATGCTCCGGTGGCGGCGTTGATTGACACGGGTGTGCATCCGACCGTCGCGCAAGCAATCTCGACGTTCGATCAGTGGAAGGCCGTGGACGTGCAAGTAGAAAAACTCCTCCAGAAAAGCGTGCGTCTCGTCACGCGCGGCGATAAGAACTATCCGGTCAATCTCACGCATCTGCATGATCCCCCGCCCTTCCTCTATGTGCGTGGCACGTTGCTGCCCGAGGATCGCGTGGCCATCGCGATTGTTGGGTCGCGTGTCGCGAGTTCGTATGGCCGCGGCATGGCGCAAGCCTTGGCGCATGGGTTGGCGGAACGGGGCGTCACCGTGGTCAGCGGCCTGGCGCGCGGCATTGATGGCGAAGCGCACCGCTCAACGCTCATGGCTGGTGGACGCACGGTGGCCGTGTTAGGGTCGGGCGTCGATGTGATCTATCCGAGCGAGCATCGTGGGCTCGCGGAGGACATCACAAAAAGTGGCGCGGTGGTGTCGGAGTTCTCCTTGGGCACGAAACCCGATGCGATGCACTTTCCCTATCGCAATCGGGTCATCAGCGGACTCACCCTGGGCACGGTCGTTGTCGAAGCCACGGAGAAAAGTGGCTCGTTGATCACGGCGCGCTGCGCGCTGGAACAAAACCGCGAAGTGTTCGCGGTACCCGGTCCCGCCTCGACCGGTCGGAGCCAAGGGCCGCATCGGCTGATTAAAGAAGGCGCGAAATTGGTCGAAACTGTAGACGACATCTTGAGTGAGATCGCGCCGACGTTAGTGACGAGACCTCTGATCGCTCCTACCTCTCCTCCGCTCACGCTTGATCCTGATGAGGAACGGCTGCTCGGAGTCCTGGATGGTGACCCGATTCACGTGGATGTGGTGATCGCGAAAAGTGGGTTAAGCGCCGCCCGTGTGCTAGAGCTACTGCTGGGACTCGAACTCAAGGGTGCGGTGACGCAACTGCCCGGAACCCATTTTGCCCTGACAAGCAATGGTCTGAATCAGCGAAAGAAAAGGTTGTAACGATGGCGAAAAACTTGGTGATTGTCGAATCGCCCGCGAAAGCGAAAACGATCGGCAAATATCTGGGACGCGACTATCAAGTCAAGGCGTCGGTTGGACATGTGATGGACCTGCCCAAAAGCAAGCTGGGCGTGGATGTGAAAAAAGGCTTCGCCGCTGAGTATCAAGTGATCCAAGGCAAGGCCAAAATCATCGAGGAACTACGCAAAGCCGCGAAGGATAAGGAGCGCATTTTTCTGGCGTCGGACCCGGACCGCGAGGGCGAAGCCATCGCCTGGCATATCGCCGAGAAACTCGTGAAGAAGGGGCAAAAGGTGCATCGCATCCTGCTCAATGAAATCACCAAGAAAGCGGTGCTCGCGGCGGTGGAGAATCCCACGGACCTCAACCGCGACCGCTACAACGCCCAAGTCGCGCGACGCATTTTGGATCGTCTCGTTGGTTATCAACTGAGTCCACTGTTGTGGAAAAAAGTGCGCCGCGGGTTGTCGGCGGGTCGGGTGCAGTCCGTGGCGGTGCGCATCATCACTGAACGTGAGCGTGAAGTGCTCGCCTTCGTGCCCGAGGAATACTGGTCGATCATCGCGCTACTGGAAGGCAAGATTCCGCCTCAGTTCGAGGCGCGCCTGGCGCGGATCGGCGATAAGCGGGTCGATAACAAAACGTTCCGCATCAGCAATGACGCCGAGGCCAAGGAGATTCTCGCGCATCTGGAGGGCGCGACGTGGACTGTCGCCAAGGTCGAGAAACGCGAACGCCGCCGCAACCCCGCGCCGCCGTTCATTACGTCGCGGCTGCAACAGGAAGCCTCGCGCAAACTCGGCTACGCGCCGAGTCGCACCATGGGCATCGCGCAGAAACTCTATATGGGGGTCGAAGTAGGGGACGACGGCGCGGTGGGCTTGATTACCTACATGCGGACCGACTCGCCCCGCATTTCGCCAGACATGATGACCGCCGCGCGCGACTTCATCGGCAAGACGTTTGGCGACAAGTACGTGCCGGAAAAGCCCAATATCTATCGCTCCGGCAAATCGGCGCAGGAGGCGCATGAAGCGATTCGCCCCACGTCGCTGGACTATCCGCCGGATCGGGTCGCGCCGTATTTGAGCCGCGAGGAATTGAATCTGTACACGCTGATCTGGAATCGCTTCATGGCGAGCCAGATGGCCTCGGCCCTGTTCGAGCAAACCAGCGCGGACATTACCGCCAACAATTGCATGTTTCGCGCGACTGGCCAGGTGCTGCGCTTCGACGGGTTTCTGCGGGTCTACATGGAAGGACGCGATGACAAAGCCGCGGACGATGAGGACGAAGACGAGAAGCAACTGCCGCCGTTGAACGAAAACGACATCCTCGACCTACGCAAGCTCACGCCGAACCAGCATTTCACGCAGCCCCCGCCGCGGTTCACGCAAGCGACGCTCATCAAGGAGATGGAAGAAAAAGGCATTGGGCGGCCGTCCACGTATGCGTCGATCATGGGGACGATCATCAACAAGGAGTATGTCAGCGAGGATGAGCAGCGCCGCCTGCGGCCGACGAGCTTGGGGATGATGATTACCGACCTCTTGGTGGGTTCGTTCCCCGACATTCTGAACACGGAGTTCACGGCGGGCATGGAAGAGGTGCTCGATAAGATCGAAGACGGTCAGGAGGACTGGAAGAAGGCGCTGGAGCGGTTCTATACGCCGTTCTCGGCTGATCTGGAGCGCGCGGACAAGGAAATGCGCGACGTGAAGGGCGCGGCGGAACCGACGGACATTGCCTGTCCGAAGTGTACGGATGGCAAGATGCAGATTCGCTGGGGCCGCAATGGTGAGTTCTTGGCGTGCGCGAATTACCCGGAGTGCAAATCCACCAGCAACTTTACTCGTGACGAGGAGGGGCAAGTCGTTCTTCAGAAGGAAGAGCTGGAGGGGGCGGACGAGGCGTGCGAGAAGTGCGGTAAGCCGATGCAGGTGCGCTTCAGTCGCTATGGGAAGTTTCTCGGCTGTTCGGGCTACCCGGAATGCAAGAACATCAAGAAGACGGGCAAGGCCGCGCCGGTGTCACTCGGTGTGCAATGTCCAGAGTGCAACAAGGGAGACATCCAACAAAAGCGTTCGAACAAGCGTGGGAAGATTTTTTATAGTTGTAGTGCGTACCCCAAGTGCACGTTCGCGCTGTGGGACCGTCCCATCGCGGAACCGTGTCCACAGTGTCAGGCTCCGTTCATCGTCGAGAAGACCAGCAAGAAGGCGGGGACCACGCGCCGCTGCTTCCGCGAGGAGTGCGATTACCAAGCCGCGGTGGAAATGGAGCCGCTGGCGGAAGCGGTGTGAAAACAGTCTTAGAGTCTAGGAGTCTAGGAGTCTGGGAGTTCAGGCGTCAGAGATTCTCAGCTCGTCTAGATTTTCTGACTCCTAGACTCCTAAACTCTTCAGACTCCTAGACTCTTCAGACTCCTAGACTCTTCAGACTCTTATGGATTGCGTTACCGTCATTGGCGCTGGCCTCGCTGGGGGCGAAGCCGCGTGGCAACTCGCGCGACACGGCGTGTCCGTGCGGCTCCATGAGATGCGCCCGACTCGTGCCACTGAAGCCCATCATACCGATGGATTTGCTGAGCTCGTCTGCTCGAATTCCCTGCGGAGCGCGTCGCTTGAGACCGCTATCGGCCTCCTCAAGGAAGAAATGCGCCGCCTGGGGTCGCTCATTATGACGGCAGCCGATGCCGCCCAGGTCCCAGCCGGAAGCGCGCTGGCCGTGGATCGCCATATCTTTTCCGATTACGTCACCCAGGCACTAAGCACCCATCCATTGGTGGAGATTCGGCGCGAGGAGCTGCAAACGCTTCCGGCTGGCCCGACCATTGTCGCCAGTGGACCGCTCACCTCGCCCGCGCTCTCCGAACAACTCCGCCAATTGTTCGGCAGCGAGTATCTCTATTTTTATGATGCCATCGCGCCCGTCATCACCACGGAGTCGATCAACACCGACATCGCCTTTCGCGCGTCCCGCTACGACCACGGCAGTGACTATCTCAATTGCCCGATGAGTCGCGAGCAATACTATCAATTCGTCGAAGCCATTCTCGCGGCGGAAAAGATGCCAGAGAAAGACTTTGAACGAGCGATCTATTTCGAGGGCTGTCTCCCGATCGAAGAAATGGCGCGGCGCGGCAAGGACACGCTCGCCTTTGGTCCACTCAAACCGGTGGGATTGGTTGATCCCCAGACCGGGGCGCGTCCGCATGCCGTCGTACAACTGCGCCAAGATGACCGCGCCGGGACCTTATGGAACATGGTCGGCTTCCAGACCAAAATGACTTACCCCGAACAACGACGCATCTTCCGCATGATCCCCGGACTGGAGCACGCCGAGTTTGTCCGCTTGGGCAGTCTGCATCGCAATACCTTTATTGATTCCCCGCGCCTGCTGCGTCCGACTTTGCAGTTCAAGGAGCGTGACGACCTGTTCTTCGCTGGTCAGATGATTGGGGTCGAAGGGTATCTGGAATCCGCCGCCGCTGGGCTGCTAGCGGGGTTGAATGCCGGTCGGCTTGTGACCGGTGCCCCATTGCTCATCGCGCCCCCCACAACGTCATTGGGTGCGATGATCGCCTATGTCACCAACGACGAACGTCGCGATTTTCAGCCGATGAACACCAATTATGGGCTGTTTCCGCCGCTGCCTGGTCGGTTGCGTGGGCGGGAGAAGAAGGCCGCGTTGGCGGAACGCGCGTTACAGGATTTGGCGGCGTGGAAGGAAAAAATCACTTGATCCCCCTCACCCTAACCCTCTCCCAGCCGGGAGAGGGAACTTTCGGAACCCGACCCTCGACCCCCGGAACAACAGCGCTAGCACTCAACATCAAGGAATTTTATTCCCATTCCCCCTTGTTCGACGCCGCCCCCATCCTCACACTATAACCGTTCACAACAGTAACAGGATGTTTTCCCCAACATCCCGTTCCCTCATGCCCCCAGGATCTCCCCGCCTTGATCTCCCTGGGAGCATTTTCCTGCTCTCCTCATTTTGTATTCCCGCCTTTCCTGCTAGGGTACGGCTCGAAGATTCACGGGGGAGGTTCGTGCTATGGATTTTACTCTTCAAGAAGAACACCGCATGTTACAGGATACGGTTCGCCGCTTCGTCCGCCAAGAACTGTTGCCACTCGAATCGCTCGTCCTCCAACGCGACACGCAAGGCATGACCGGTGAAGACCTCCTCCCACCAGAAGTGGACGAGAAACTGCTCGCGAAGGCCAAAGAGGCGGGCCTCTGGGGCCTTGATGTACCCGAAGAATTTGGCGGCCTCAATCTTGATACCTTCTCAAAATGCCTCGCCAACGAAGAGCTGCACAAAACGATCACACCCTTCACCTTTCCTCCCGATGCCCCCAATCTGCACATGCTCATGCAGACCTGTACGCCAGAGCAACGCGAACGCTACCTCATTCCGTATGCACGCGGTGAGAAACGATCCGCCATCGCCATCTCCGAACCTGGCGCGGGCTCGGACCCCGCTGGCATGCAAACCACCGCCGTCAAAAAAGGAGATCAGTGGGTCATCAATGGCCGCAAGATTTGGATTTCGCGCGCCCACATCGCTGACTTCATGATCGTCATGGCCCTCACCGACAAGGACAAACGGGCGCGTGGCGGCATCACTGCCTTCTTGGTGGACAAAGGCACCCCCGGCTTGATCCTGCAACGGCAGATTCCCGTGATCGGCGGACACGCGCCGTGGGAAATCGTGTTCGAGGATATGATCGTCCCGGACTCCCATGTGCTCGGAGAGATTGGGCAAGGTTTCGCGCCGATGCAACTCCGCCTCACGGTGCGGCGGCTCGAAATCGGGACATGGTGTGTCGGCATGGCCCAGCGCTGTCTTGATATGATGGTGGACTATGCCAAACAACGCGTCACTTTCGGCCAGCGCCTCGCTGACCGCCAGTCCATCCAATGGTTCATCGCGGACGCCGCGACGGATATTTACGCCGCACGGCTGATGGCCCACCACGGCGCGTGGAAATTCGACCAGGGCCAGGATGTCCGCCAAGAAGCCTCGATGCTCAAGGTGTTCGCCACCGAGATGGCGACCCGCATCGCCGACCAAGCGATGCAGGTGCACGGCGGCATGGGCATGTCAAAGGACCTACCGCTCGAATTTATGTATCGCCGTCTGCGTCCGATGCGGATATTCGAAGGTCCCAGTGAAGTCCATCGCTGGGTAATTGCCCGGTCGTTGTTGAAAGAATAGTTATGCAAAAAAAGGAGGCTTCCTCAAGAATGGGACAATTCTGCCGATTTCCCCCTTGGTCGCCGATAGACGAAAAAGGGGATACGCTGAGGCACGCGCGCTTCGGACCGGGTAGCGACAATTTGGGGTTCATAAGAGAAAGACCATGAAAACAATCCTCATTGCTGACGATGAGCCAAGCCTACGGATGCTAACTCGGATCACGTTGGATGACCCGGATTATCGCATTCTAGAGGCAGCGGACGGGTCAACCGCTCTCGATCTGGTCAGAAATGAAAAACCCGATCTGCTGATATTGGATTGGATGATGCCTGGATTAACCGGGATTGAGGTCGCGCACATTTTACGCCAAGACCCACGAACGGCCACTATTCCGATCATCATGTTAACGGCCAAGGGACAAGACACCGACAAAGCACAAGGCCGCGCCGCTGGCGTCAACGCCTACCTGGTCAAACCGTTTAGTCCGCTCGAACTGTTGCAGCAAATTCAAGCAATCTGGCATCCGCGAACGCCTCGCGCCAGCAACGAGCTGCCCGAGGGCGACCTCCCCTTTGACCTGCCGGAGGTCACTGCGGAAGTCCAACAACAGCTCAATACCCCGAGTTCTCAATTAGCCCTGTATGCCCGTGACTTGAAGCGCATCGTCGATGCCGAACGCCAGAAGGCGAAAGAGTTAGCCGAAGCGAATGCGCGACTCCACATCCTCGATCAGCTCAAGACCGACTTCCTCTCTTTCATCTCCCATGAATTACGCACTCCGCTCAACGCTTTTAGTGCCGTGGATATTTTCGAACCCCATAGTGACCCGAAAGAACAGGCAGAAGTCCTGGGCATCATTCGGCGTGGCTACGAACGCCTGCACGAGTTTGTCGAACGCGGCATAGAGTATTTTACCTGGTCCGCATTGAACCCCGCCGACCCTACGGGCACGACCGATCTGACCCAGGTCGTGAAGCATACCCTCACCGCCATGCCGGAATTAACCGGCGTGACCGTCAGGCTCCACCTCCCACCCGCCGATGCCCCGTGTCTCGCGCACGGAACCCACCAGCAGATAGGTCGTGTCGTCAAAATGGTGCTGGAGAATGCCGTGAAGTTCTCCGCGGAGGAGAAAGCCATCCAGATCACCCTCGCCCAATCTCCACAACACGCCACGTTGACGATTACCGATCGCGGAGAAGGGTTTCCGCCAGAGTTGGCACGGGAGATCTTTCGTCCCTTTACGACGACCAACCTGCTCCACCATTCTCGGGGCACGGGCTTGAGCCTCGCGCTGGCAAGTGCCATTGTAGAAACCTACGGGGGAACGATACGGGCGGAAAGTCTAGGCCCCGGGCAAGGCGCATCGTTCATTATTGAATTGCCAACCGCTTTGAGTCCATCTCCCTCAGTCGTATAAACGTAGTCACCCAACGGATAGACACCGACATGGAATGCGAGACTTCTCCAGAATCCCTTGCCGCGCAGGTCAATGACCTCCAGCAACAGCTCGTCCAAACGACAGCTCAGTTAGAAAAATACGCTACGGATCTGAACCGCTCGTGGGAGCGAGAACGGGAACGGGGCCAGCAGTTGGAAGCCACCTATCAGCAACTGCAAACCTATGCCAGAGACCTCAAAGTCGCCTACGACGCGGAGAAAAGAAAAAGTGACGAGCTCGAACAAGCTCATTACACCAGTCTGCTTCGGCTCAATCG
The DNA here is from genome assembly GCA_013140885.1 of Deltaproteobacteria bacterium. Lineage (GTDB taxonomy): Bacteria > Desulfobacterota > Binatia > Bin18 > Bin18 > JABFSC01. Next base: position 11,548 of record JABFSC010000636.1, read on the forward strand.
CGCCATGCGCTATAAAGATGACGAAAGCGCCTCTCATATCGAACGCCTGAGCTATTACGCCAAGGCCATCGCACTGCACCTGGGTCTCGGTGAAGCGCAGGCGCAAATGATCTCTTCAGCCGCGCCCATGCACGATATCGGAAAAATCGGCATCCCCGATGCCATTCTCCTCAAGAAAGGGCCACTGTCTGCCGAAGAATGGGAGGAGATGAAAAAACATCCAGCCTTGGGCGCCAGCTTGCTGAAAGGAACCCCTTCGCCACTCTTGGAAACCGCCGGAAAAATCGCGCTGTCCCACCACGAACGTTGGGACGGCAGCGGGTACCCTCAAGGACTCAAAGGGGAAGCCATTCCCCTCCCCGGCCGCATCATTATGATCGCCGACCAGTATGATGCGCTACGCAGCCCTCGCCCCTATAAACCAGCCTTCACCCACGAACGGACGTATGACATTATCTTAAACGGCGACGGGCGGACGCTGCCACAGCATTTCGACCCCAGACTCTTGGAGGTGTTCCGCGACGTTCATCAACAGCTCGCCACGATCTATGACGGGTTACATGACTAGCGGACGCGGGAGCCGAAACCAAAACCGCGCGCCTTGGCCTGCTCGCGGTGTGTAGCCGATCTCTCCGCCCCATCGCTCAATGGTGATGCGACAAAAATAGAGTCCCAAGCCAACCCGCCCCGGCTCGTGGTTCCCTTGGACAAATTTCCGAAACAGGTGCTCGGCAATCTCCGCGGGAACACCAGGCCCCTCATCATCAATCGTCGTGAAGACTCCACCCTGTTCTTCTCGGACGCCAATCGTGACCGTGGACCCACGCGGACTGTGGCGCAAGGCATTCTCCACGAGATTCATCAGGACCCGTTCCAGCCGCGATTTTTCCCCAACCACTCGCCACTCTTTTGTCCAGTCCGCCTCCGGGTCGAGTCGCAGTACGACCCTACTCGCGGTAAAGGCCGGGGTCAGGCTGGTTACCACCGCTTGCGCGGCCGTGGCGATATCGGGGAGTTCCGCGGGAGTCGCGGCCACGTCCGGTTGCGACTCCACATCGGCGGCGAAGGTATGCAACACATTCTGAATCAACCGTTCTTGTTTGATGGCTTCTTGAATCCCAATATCGACGAGTCGCCTGCCCTTGACGGACAACCGTTCCTCTCCTAACAAGATGAGACATCCCTTCAACCCCGTGAGAGGTTGAACGAGATCGTGAATGATGCAGTAGAGTAAGATCTCCTTTTTCTGCATTTCTTGCAGGACGCGACGATGGTCGAGATTCCGTTCGCGCGCGGTCTGAATGATCGTGCGCATTTGTTCAAGCGACGCGCGCTGATACTCAAGCGCCATCACCTTGAGGCCGTCGGTGTTGATCGCGGAGGCTTCCAAAAAGCACTCTTCGCCATTCAGCGCGGTTTCGCTCCAAGGCCCCGACAACAATCGCCCAGGTTCGGCTTTTTCCCAGAAACTCTCCGCGTCGATCAAGAAGTTGGCCAAAAACGGCGAGACCTCCGCCAGGCGGATTTCCTGGTCCGCCGTCACATCGGGATAGAGGCGCACAAACCAGCCCGGCACCTGTCCGATCAGGACAAAGACGCCAGGGGCACGACGTTCAAGCAACGCCACGGCCAAGGCATTGATAATCGTGGCGAGGGAATCTTCTCTAGGCATGTACCGTGCTCCGCGGCCCATCCATTTA
>JABFSC010000443.1 GCA_013140885.1 Deltaproteobacteria bacterium
CGCTCAGCCCTGTCGCCGTGGTGGCCCCAAAGGACGCCAGCAAGTAATCCGAATACAAATCGGCTATCGGGTGTGCTTTCATGTCGGTGATTCTACACCTTTTTTGTTACTGGCGCGTAAGGTGAGGTGGTAATTGTAACTGCACCACCAGAGGCTCCGACGAAGTTCTGCTCTGGGTACCGAGGATCAGTCAAGGCCGCATCGCCGCCACGCGTAATAATCGTCGGAACGGCGAACGTCGCTGGCGAAGCGGTACGAATCGTCACACTGCCGCCAATACCACCGGTCGGCGGTCCACTCCCGGTGCGATCGGCATCGAGCCCGCTGGTGTCGATCCGTCCGGCAACGAAGATAATATCCGGACTCTCAATGGTGAGCTTGGCTCCATCCTGAAGGTTGGTCGCACTTTGGGCATCAATCATACCGGAAATCATCACCGGGCCGTCCGCCCTGAGGGTGGTGTCGCCGATGAGGTTGAGCGTTCCGCGGATGGTGATCCGCGAGTAGTGTTTGAGCCCAGAGCCGCTTAACGTCTGCGTTTCTCCATCTCGTACCTCAAGTGCCTCGGTAGCGGGAGGCAGGGGATTGAGTGAAGTGCCGGTCTCGATCGTGACCGCACCGCCCGCTCCCGGTGCGGCAAAGTCCCGCGCATCTCCGCCGGAAGTCACAATGAGACCACCGTTGCCAAGGTTCACCATGTTCGCCGCGACAGCAAAATTCGGATTGTTATTCGCGACAGAGGGATCGTCGCCTTCTTGGCCCATTTTGCCCCTAAAAACCAAAAGATATTGGCCAGGAGTCTTCGGCAAATGATTCGGGTCATTCGGTGGTGAAAAGCCAGCGACTGCTACTTGTCCGTGTGCGGCTATGCCGCCGTTGACTGTCCATGTCTGGTGAAGCCAGCGATTATCATACTGGTCATCGTAGAAAAGATAAAAGGTCCCGATCAACGGTTCCTCCCCGTTATTCTGGAGCACGTACTTATCGGGGTCTTGGGGGCTTGGTACTAAATCGATTTTTCCCGCGCCGCGGAAGAAGTAGTTGATGAGCCCCGCACTATAGCCAACCGCACGCGGAATTAAGAATGCGTGAGCGGCTCGCATAGTTGCACGGTTCACGCTGAAAACCGCTTCGGTTTGGCATGGTGTCGGTATGCCCGTACAAGAAGGAACGGTCAGATGAAATTGCTGAAGGTCAACGTCGTAAATAGAAAAAGTACTGGCTCGGTTATTAAATCCGGATTGATTTCCACGATACTTATCTGTTACTGGCGCACGAATGTAGTAGATCTTCCCAACCAACTCTGCGGGAATGTTGTTATCGATAGACACTTGAGGAACAATGTGGACATCCTCGCTGACGATTTGAGCATCTGCCCCATGAGGATTCGGAAACTCGGGATTCGATAGGATATTAGTCAATGACCCAGTGAAGTTATGCCCGTCGGTCACGAAGTTGAAATTCGTAAACTCAGCGAGCCCTTTTCCGTCACCGGTTTCCCATAGTCTATGAGGAATAGAAAAAGTGCTATGGTCACCGTCTGGAGCCAGAGAGAACACCGGTTCGTAGCCTGAAAATGGCAGCCTTTCACGAATATCGTCTTCATCGGTGTAGTGTTCGTAAAGACCGCCGCGCACATGAGGAGGGTGAGGTTCATTCTTCACATGTTGAGGCTGGGCCATATCTTGAATGTGGTGGATGACGTGGCCCAAAGTCTGAAACGTGCGGCCGAAATTCTGCGCGCGCACCGCTGCACTGTTCCCGAAGGGGCCGGTTCCACTCAGCCCCTCAAAGAAATAGCGCCGCGCATCTTTGAAGGAGAACACTTGATCCCCGCCCAAATCACGGCTGTCTTCCAGCGCCCAGTCGAAGGATTTCTGGGTCGGAAGCAGAGGGTGGCCGAACAAGATCGCGAGCCCAATGATCTCGGTGGGCGACACGGTGGTGAGGGGGACGTGGTGGTAAGGATCATAGAAGTGATGGAGAAACCGTGAGCCCCTCAGATTGTCTTCTTGCTCAACGCCGTGCTCGATGAGATCGCCGAGAGTTCCCACACCCCCAGGGAAGGTGGAATTGGAAAAGAATTGGTTGTGCGAAAATGGCTTCAACCCAAGACTCGGGAGGAGCGCCTCCTCGGTTTGTAGCTCCGAGGCTTCGATCGCTTTGTGAGCTATATCCTGGTGAGTATGAACCTCATACGCGAAGGCGGTCTGCGAACCGACAAAGGAAACGACAAGAAAGAAGAGAACAACAAGTTTATTCATGGGAGATAGCCCTGTAAGAATTGCTCTACGGATCCGCAGAGGCTTTTATTTGACAACGTCTCGAGAGGGGAAAGCCCACTATGGACGCCTTCTTTCCTGAAAAGCTCTTGCTGGACATGCAGAGCAGCGAGCATGTGAGGGATATTCTTCCACTCACACCTTCTCGCTGCGCGGCCTACTCCCAAGAAGCGTAGTGACCTATCCAAGTCCCAGAACGCTTTTGCATACTCTGCGGTCGTCCCCTTGAATTTCTTTAAGGTGATGGTTCTGCCGTTACAGTTGGAACTCGGAAAGGGATTCCGATTGAAGGGGGCAAAAGAGTTATGACAGAATTCGCGCGTATAGCCATTTTTGAAGAACAACAGCATTGGCGCGTCTGATCGTAACACTCCTGTGATAGGCCACCGCACTCGAGGCCGCCACCACAAGAAGGAGAAGCTTCCCTCTTCGTCGGTGACACTTTCCATCACCGCTATTTCTTCGATTGGCGACCCAGTCCATGCTGTGTCGCGTAGCTCCCAATTCGCCACGACAGCGACTCCCGCTAGCGGCTGATCGGTGTCGGCATCGACGACCCGTCCATGCACCGGCAGAGCCCAGTAAAAGGGCGGCCAGGGCGAGGGGAGCAGAGGGAACACCATCGCCACTCCGGTCCACACAACGAGGAACCCAGCAATACCTATCGCCCACCGACCCCACTGCCGTCGTTTTTCCGGTGTGAGTTGCATATACTCTCCTTACATGGCCGCCAGTCGCCAGACGCCATCTTTGTCTTTGAGGAAGTAAATGAGGAACAAGCGGTTCTCACCGTCGATCGTACGATTGACGCCATACTCGGCGACGTTTTGCCCGATCCCTACTCCCCGTACCGGCGAGTACGAGGCGACAATCTCTGCCATGTGGGGCAGCAAGACTTGCCACACTGGTCCGTATTTCTGCTGGGCGGCTGAGTCGAGGAACGTCAGGGCAGCAGTGGTGTCGCCGGCGACCAGGGCCGTATTCATATTACTCCACATACTCTTGAACATGGTGTCCATCGTGGTCACGTCTTGCACGACGACCGGCACTTGCGCGGTAAACGTTCCGCCCTGCTGATCTGTTGCTTGGAGGCGCGCAATATAGATAGCCGGAGTCGAGTAGGTGTAGTGGAGGGGCGCGGTTGGGTCGGTCGTTGTCACCTCAAACGTCCCATTGCCATCCGCATCCAGGCGGAGCGTTTGCAGAGGAATTGTGGACCCAAAGGTGTACGAGAACGCCACGTCCAGAGGTGCCACGCCGCTGGTGACCGATGCGTCAACCTCTAATACCTCTGGATTCCCCCAGCTTTGGACCGTCACGCTCGTACCCACCGTTTGTCCGCCTAATGTGGTCGCGGTCGCAGTGATAGTATAATCGTTCGTCCCGATAACCGGACTTAACGGAATGTCATCCGCGACAAACTCACCATCGTGTACGGCCGCGACGACACCGTTGACGATGACACCTGTATTCAGGGGGCCGTGCACGGTGCCACGCACCAGCGTGCGCTGGTGCTGAGTACGAGTGCCCTCGGCCGGCTCGGTAATGCTGATCCGCACCGCCACGCCGACCTGTGCCGTCCGGGCCGGGCTCGCATTGCCCGCCGCGTCTGTCACCACGAGCGACAGACTCTGCCCTTCCCCTGCCACGATCTCGACTGAGAAACTGCCATCCGCATTCGCGATCCCTGTCGCTTGTGCACCCGTTGCCATATTGGTCACCACGACACGGCCACCTGCTTCTACACTCCCGGCTGTCCCGCTTACTCTGACCTTGCCGTTGGAGGGATCCGAGACCGTAATTTTTCCGAGATCCGGCGCCGGGGGTGGGTCTCTATC
>JABFSC010000122.1 GCA_013140885.1 Deltaproteobacteria bacterium
GGACATACTTGTCCTAGCTTGTTTCCACACCGCATGCAGAATCGTGCCTCAGCCGGATTCTCGTGCTGACAACTCTGACAGCGCATAACGCCTATGCTCAGAAATCGCCGCGCTTCACTCGGTCGAAGAGTTTGCGGGTATCCTCATCCAGGACAATACTTTCCATGATCGCACCGATAGCAGCCTCCGTATCAAAATACGCGAACCGCACACCTGGATTGTTGCCGATGCGCCCGCTTTGGATCACTGGAAATCCGTTGGCGGTAAAATCAGCAATGACCTTCTCATGGTCTGGGACAATAAACCCTAAGTGATGAAGCCCTTCTCCACGTTTATCGAGAAACTCTTTATAGATGCTGCGGCCAGAGAGATGTTGGATCAACTCAATCTGTGAGTCTCCCGCGTACCCCAGCGCAATGTGGATGTGAAAATCCCCAGGGCCACCACGATAGGTCGCTTCGTAAACTTTGACATCGTTGAAGCGAAAGAACCGCGGGACGCCCAGTGTGTCCGTAAAGAAGCGCTCGGCAGCGGTGAGGTCTTTCACAACGAACGCAATCTGATGGTGTCCAGCGGCGATATACGCGTACGGTGACGTAACAGCCATAGAGGTTCCTCCTCAGATGAATTGAGTCATCGGGTGATCGGGCGATTGAGTCATTGAAGAAACACTACATACGCAATGCACCTTATAATCTCAGGAGTCCCATGCCTCAATGACCCGATGATCCAATCGCCCGATCACTCAATCCTTCTCTCTCTTTACCCTCCCTAGTGAACTGGCTAAGGTGGCCCGCGAGAGGGACGGTATGGATTTCAATTTTACCCCAGAAGAAGAAGCGTTTCGCCAAGAACTACGCTCGTGGCTTCAAGCCAATCTCCCCAAGGAATTCGACCCGCAAAAATTCGATGAGATTAGTGCTGACGAGCGGTTTGAGTTTCAACGCGCGTGGCAAAAGAAGGCCCATCAAGCCGGCTGGGTTGGGCTGCACTGGCCCAAGGAGTACGGCGGACGCGGCGCGGGCCTCATGGAAATGTTCATCTACAACCAGGAGATGACCAAAGTCCGCGCCCCACGCTATGCCAACACCCTTGGCCTGATTATGTCTGGCCCCACGCTCATGCACTGGGGGACGGAGGAACAGAAACAACGCCATCTCGCCAAAATTCTCTCCGGCGAGGAAATCTGGTGTGAAGGGTTATCCGAACCCAATGCGGGCTCGGACCTCGCCGCGATGCAGACGCGGGCGGTGGAAGATGGCGACTCTTTCGTCATCAACGGCCAGAAGGTGTGGACCAGTTACGCGCACCGCGCCAACTTCATCCAGCTTTTCGTCCGCACCGATCCAAACGCGCCCAAGCATCGTGGCATTAGCTGCCTGATCGTCGATATGAAAACACTAGGGGTAACGGTTCGGCCACTGGTGCAAATGACGGGCGATGAGGATTTCAACGAAGTCTTTTTCGAGGACGTGCGCGTGCCGAAAGCCAATCTGCTAGGGCCAAAAGACGAAGGGTGGAAAGTGCTGGTCACTACCTTGATGCACGAACGCGCGGGCATTGGGACGGAGCTGCCAGTCCATCGGCAATTCGCCGAAATATCCAAGATCTGCAAAACCGTGGAGATCAACGGCAAGCCCGCGAACGAGGACCCCGCCGTGCGGCAGAAGCTGGCGCAGTTCGCGACCGAGTGCCATGCGATCACCTACAATATGTTTCGCAGTTTTAGTAAACGGCTCAAAGGCAACCCACCGGGACCGGAAGGATCGATCAACAAGCTGCTGGGGTCCGAGCTAAACCTACGCATCGCCAATTTCGCCACCGAGCTACTCGGCCCCTACGCGCAGATTGAGAAGGGCTCCGCTTACGCGGTCGATCACGGACGCTGGGCGCGCGCGGCGTTGTGGCATCGGTTACTGACCATCGGCGGTGGCACGTCGGAAATTCAACGGGGGATTCTGGGAGAGCGGATGCTGGGGCTGCCAAAAGGATAAATAGATTGAGTGATCGGGTCATTGAGCCATTGAGTGATTGAGAAATGGACAAGGCAATTCCTCAATCCTCGAATTCTTCTAATGACCCGATGCCCCGATCATTCAATGGCTCAATAATCGTAAAGGAGGGACACAAACAATGGGTAAACTCGACGGGAAAGTAGCGGCGATTACAGGGTCTGGCCGTGGCATCGGACGTGGCATCGCGCTGCTGATGGCGAAAGAAGGCGCGAAAGTTGTGGTCAGCGACATCGGCGCGAGTGTCGCCGGTGAGGGCATGGACAAAGGTCCGGCTCAGCAAGTCGTGGACGAGATCAAGAAAGCTGGCGGCCAAGCTGCCGCGCATACTGATAACATCGCCACGATGAAAGGTGGCGAGAGTCTGGTGCAAACCGCGGTCGATTCCTTTGGGCGGCTCGACATTCTGGTCAACTGCGCCGGGATTCTCCGAGACCGCATGATTTTCAATATGTCGGAAGAAGAGTGGGATGCCGTCATCGCCGTGCATCTTAAGGGCCACTTCTGCACGATCCGCCCCGCTTCGGCGTTGATGCGACAACAGAAAACTGGGCGCATTATTAACTTTTCCTCGGGATCGGCGCTGGGTGCTCCAGGGCAACCCAACTATGCCGCCGCGAAAGCGGGGATTTTAGGACTGACCTACAGTTGCGCGAACTCGCTCGCCAAATATGGCATCACGTGCAACGCCATCATGCCCGGCGCGGCGACTCGCATGACCGACACGATTCCCGCGAACTTCGCTCAGCAAATGGGCTTGAACACCAGCAGCGAGCAGGCGCAGACCAGCCCGATGGACCCCAATAACGTTGCTCCGATCGTGGCTTTTCTCGCGAGTGATGCGGCGGAGAAGGTCAATGGCCAAGTGTTCGGCGCAAGCGGCTATAAAATCTCCTTGTACACCCACCTCGTGCCAGAAAAGGTGATCTACAGCCAAGGACCGTGGGACCTCGACCATCTCTTCAAGGTCTTCAAGAGCACCTTGGGGTCGGACCTGTCACCGCCGAGAATGGTGTAGGAAAAAATCTTTTGACCGTGGAATCCGTATGGTATAGTGACCGGCAATTCCCCGCGTGGTGCGGGAGACACGCGGAGGCACCCCCTTCGTGATGACAATTAACGTGAGGGCACGAGAACGAACAATGATCGCCTCGTGCCCTTTTTATTTCCTGAAAGGAGTGCGAAGTGATGGTGTCACTGTCTTGGAAACAGAAAACGGCGAGCGTCCTGGCCGCGACGGGGTTACTCTGGGCTCTGGCCGCGCCAGGCTGGGCTGAGGAAAAGGCCGATGCAGGGACGGTTATCGCCGATGGGAAACAAATTTCACTCGAATTCACGCTGAGTCTTGAAGATAAGACCCAAGTGCAGTCGAACATCGGACAAGAGCCCATGGTCTACGTGCATGGGACACGACAGATTATCCCTGGGTTGGAGAAACAACTGACGGGGCTCAAGGTGGGCGACACCAAGCATGTTGAACTCTCGCCTGAAGACGGCTATGGGCCGAAAGACCCGGCGCGAACACAGGAAGTCGAGAAGGACAAAATTCCCGAAGAAGCCCGCAAGGTTGGCTCAAAGCTGACGGGGCAAGGCCCGCAGGGGCAGCCGATGTATGCCGAAGTGAAAGAGGTCAAGGAGAAGACGCTGGTCCTCGACCTGAATCATCCCCTGGCCGGAAAAAAACTGATCTTCGATATTAAGGTACTCAAGGTCGAGAATGCGCCCCCTCCACCCGCGACACCGACAGAGGGGCCAGGGGCGACACCAGGAGCCCCGGAGGCAAAGCCTGCTGACGCGGCTCCCACCCCGACGCCGGAGCCGAAGAAGGCGGAGTAAATTCCGCGACCGATCATTCTTTCTTTTCTCGAAAAACAAACGGGGTGGCCAAGTTGGTCGCCCCGTTCTTTATGGGCACTGTTGCTGAGTCCGGCTTACTACCTACGATAGCCATTATGAAGGTTGTCGTGCGTATCCCGATGCTTCTTATTAAGGTTGCGCTCCACCTTCTCGCGCTTGTGGTTGTAGCGCTGACTGATTCGCGCCCGTTCACGTTGATACTCTGGATTGCTCGTGTCCCCGCCATACTTCTGATGAATCTTGG
>JABFSC010000424.1 GCA_013140885.1 Deltaproteobacteria bacterium
ACTTCATCGAGCTGTGTTGTCAGAGTAAAGTTCCGATCTTGTTTCTCCAGAACATCACCGGCTTCATGGTCGGAAAAAAATATGAACAGGGCGGCATCGCCAAGGATGGCGCCAAGATGGTCCACGCGGTGGCCAACGCCCAAGTGCCAAAGTTCACGGTGATTATCGGCGCGTCGAATGGCGCGGGAAACTATGGCATGTGCGGTCGGTCGTATTCGCCGCGCCTGTTGTTCATGTGGCCCAACTCACGCATTTCCGTCATGGGCGGTGAGCAAGCGGCGGGGGTGCTGCTCTCGGTGAAGCTCCAGCAGTTGAAGGACCGAGGTCAGACCATGTCGCCGGAAGAGCAAAAGGCATTCATGGCCCCAACCCTCGCGAAGTATGAAGAGGAAGGCAGCCCGTATTATTCCACCGCCCGGATATGGGATGACGGCATTCTTGACCCGTGCCAAACGCGCGATGTGTTGGGCCTGAGTATCGCGATGTCCTTGAATGCCCCAATCCCCGATCCCAAGATGGGTGTCTTCCGTATGTAAGTTGTTCTCGACCTCGTGGCCGAAAAAATTTTTGTAAGGAGCCAAGAACCGCATGAACAGAAAGCGTGGCGATCAAGACAAGCGCCAGAGCGGCAAAGTCGTTGAACTCAGAAAGCAACCCGCCCCCAAGACCACGGTCGAGGACAATGTGCGACAGATTCTCGCCCACATCGGCGAGGACCCTACCCGCGAGGGACTCGCCAAAACCCCGTATCGCGTGGCCCGCGCCTATGAGTACCTCACCAAAGGGTACGCCCAGGACCCGAAAGAAGTGGTCAACCAAGCGATGTTCACTGAAGACTATCAGGAGATGGTCCTGGTGAAGGACATCGACTTTTTTTCACTGTGTGAGCATCATCTGCTGCCGTTTTTTGGCCGCGCTCACGTGGCCTACATCCCCAAGCATCGCATCGTGGGGCTGAGCAAGGTGGCGCGTCTGGTGGAAGTGTTTTCGCGTCGCCTTCAGGTGCAAGAGCGGCTCACGACACAGATCGCGAACACCCTCATGGAAGAACTCGACCCGTTGGGAGTCGGGGTGGTGATTCGCGCCGAGCATCTCTGTATGCGCATGCGTGGCGTTGAGAAACAAAACTCGACGGTCACCACCAGTGCCATGCTCGGCGCGTTTCGCACCCAGCAACCGACCCGCGAGGAATTCATCACGTTGGTCAACGGCGCTCAGCGCTGAGTCAGGTACTCCTGCCCAAAAAGACCGATGGCGCGGTCGAGCGCGAGCAAGGACACTTGATAGGCGTAGGTTTGGTCGATCAACTGCGTGCGCACCTGGTTCAGCGTATTGACCGCGGTGTTCACGTCCAGGCTGGTGGCCAAACCGACGCCGTACTGCTTTGACGTGATCCGATAGTTCTCCTCGGCGAGCGCGACTTCTTTCTTCAAGGTCTCCAGTGTCGCCTCCAGGGTCTCGACCGCGAGCACGGTCTGCTTCACTTCAATCCCGACATCCTTCTTGAGGCGCTCCAGTTGCAGTTCGGACTGGGTGAGATTCTCCTGCTGTTCAATCAGATCGAGTTCCCGCACGCCGCCATCGAAGATCGGCACTTGGAAGTTCAGCGTCAACACCCAGAATTCATCACGGTTCGCGAATGTGGGCGTATCGAGGCGGGGATATTGCCACTGCGCGTTGATTTGCGGGGCATAGCGCGCCAGCACCTGATGTTTTCGTTCACGCGACACCTCAATGGCCGAGGCTTGCGCCCGCAGGTCGTGCCGCTGGCCATAGGCTTGTGCGACTAATTGCTCGTAAGGCTCCCCCCGTGAAATGGGCGGCGTCGGCTCCGCCACGCGCAAGGGTTCGGGCACCCCAACCACCCGCGCCAAGGTGGCGAAGGCCAGTTGCAGCGCATTACGATTGGCGATCAATGCACGCTCCGTCCGTGCCACTTCGACTTCGGCACGCAGGACATCGGTCTTGGTGACTTCGCCGACGCGAAACCGCGCTTGCGCCTGTTTCAATTCATCCTTGGTGAGTTTGAGGGTATCGCGCGCGACCCGCACTTGCTCACGTGAGCGCAGGGCATCGTAGTACGCCCGCGCGACGCCAAACAGGACCTCCTGTTTCGTGAAGTCCTGGCGTTGTTCACTCTGTCGCACCGACTCTTTTCCCAGCCGCAACGTCGGAAAAAACGCTGGCTGAAAAATGGGCTGCGTGAGGGTGAATGTCCCTTGCCAACTCTCGAGTGGGCGAATGATGGAGGTGGTGCTTGCCGCGGCTCCCGCCCCGGTAAAGGCAATCTCTTCCTTATTCCGAGTGAACGTGCCACCAATTTCCGCTCGCGGGGTCAGTAACGTGACGGCGCGCCACGGCAGCAGTTCGGATTTCGCCAGTTCATGCGCGGCGATTTTCACCTGTTCTTCATTACTCAGCGCGAGCTGATACGCCTCTTCAAGTCGCAGCATCTGTCCGGTTTCAAAGGATTCCTCATCCATGTTCACGGTGGCGTCTTGAGGCGGAGCCGTCTCCGTGGCAGCCGGATCGCGCGAGGGTGGGCTTTGGGCCAAGGCGTGCGCGGGGAGGATGAACAGCAGTCCCAGCATGCACGCACGCATCCGGTGTTGCTTCGCCGTTATGTTCGGTGTGGTCCTCATGCCAATGCTCCTTCATTCATTTGAAAAGGGGGGAGTGAGAGAAGATCGATAAGCCGGATTCTGTTTCTCTTCGTAATAGGAAGAGACAACGGCCATTCTTCTGGACCTCTCGTTACCGAGAGGTTCGAGCGACGAACCCGGAGGGATCAAGCGGGGCGGCTCTTGCCCGCGAACCGGGCTCCCTCCTATTTGGTCTTGCTCCGGGTGGGGTTTACCCAGCATCCCGCGTTTCCACGGAATCTGGTGAGCTCTTACCTCACCGTTTCACCCTTACCGGCATCGACCCCGCGCGAGCGAGCAAGCCGAGCGCGCCACTGGAGACACGAATAAAAGGGAGCGCCTCATGTCAGTCTCCAGCCGTGGTCTCAGGCAGATCTCGCTGTTGTCTCGAATGCGGATGCCGGCGGTCTCTTTTCTGTGGCACTTTCCCCGTCTCGCGACGAGCCGCCGTTAACGGCCACCCTGCCCCGTGGAGTCCGGACTTTCCTCGTGTCCGTGGACACGCGACCGTTTGATCTTCTCTCCGCTAAGTTACTAAGGAATTTCAAGAAGTTCTACAAGGGCACTAAGCAGAACCGCGCAAAAAGACGCGCTACTCGCAACCAATGCGCAACCAAAGGAAAGGAGGAACCGGACCATGCGAGTGAGAAAGATCGGCACCTGGCGGGAGGAAGGACCACAAGGAAATCACGACAGTGGAATGACGGTTGAAGCGCTCGACGCGCCCCGTGGCACGCCGCGTTATGCGCAAGTTTCGTACATGTTCATTGCGGACATCCGCGCGCTGGCGCGCGGGGAGACGATTGATTTCCCGATTGAGCCCCGCGATCTCCAAAGCCGCGTGTAGACAGTTTGTCACGGCTGGACGGTCGTGACACCAGTGAAGGGGCCTAGACTGCGCCTCATGAACGCAGTCGAAAAGCGGAAATTCCTTCCCGCCTGGCTCCTTCTTCTCCAAAGGAATCACGGTCGTTGCGAAAGGAGCGACGCTGATGAAACCAAAACCCGCCCCAAAGAAAGCCTCGGCGAAAACTGGCCCCTGGCGCGCTGCGTACTGGGCAACCTCGACGTTCGAGTTCACCCCCGCGCAATCCCTTGCGATTCTCACCGCCATCCCCCACAAACAACTCCGACGCCCGTCCACCATTGCCGAGATCACGGCGCTTGTCCGTGACGCGCTCGATTATATCGACTTGATTGAAACAAAGCCGCCAGACAAGACGGTGCGCCAGCAACTCACATTGCTGGAAAATCAAGCCAACAAGTTGTTGAGCACCCTCGATAGTTTAAGCAGCCCGACGACGCAATTTCTCGACCGGTTCGCCTACAATCGGCACATATTCATTGCGGATTTCAGGACACAGACGAGCGGCTTTCTCTCGTCTGTTCGTGAAGCCAAGGCGCAACGGCTGTGGCATAAGTCAGCCCAAGGTGGACGGCCTCGCAATAAGCGGTTGCGCCACATTACCGCGATGCTTGTGCATTGGTGGCATACCCATCTTGGTGAACTGCCGGACAGCTATCACCACGGATCATCCGACGCACGCGATGACTACAGCGGTCATTTTCACGCATTTGCCGCCCTGATTATCAGCCCGCTGTTCGGTGATCGCGGTCTTGATGCGGTGATTGAGCGAAGCGTGGCCGAATATCGGCACCTGATGGAACAAGGCGGAAAGGAGTGATTTCGACACGAAAAATTCACGGTTTTGCTGCTGTGCTTTTTTCACGACGGTGCGCTAGCTTGCACGCATGAACACGAAAGCTAACACACTGAGTGGCGGATGGTTCGACCTTACGCAGTGCGCGCGCGAATACCCTATTTCAAGGCGCAAATTGCAACAGCTCGTCTATCAACAGCGGCTGAAAGCGTACCGGCTTGATCGAAAAATTTTTGTCAAACGAGAAGATTTGGAGCGGTTGCTGATGGCATCGCCGGTGGGGGGCGACCTCGACCGGATCGTAGCCGAAACCGCTAACGAACTTCTTGGAAAGTAAGGAGGAAGAAAGTGGAATCTATAAATGCAGAGAGCCCGGAGTGGGAAGCTCCGGGCTCTCAAAAACCATCAACAAAAACAACTGACGCAAGTTTCCCACACGAGGCGTCAGGCGTCAACAGCACCCGCTTCATCGATATGCTTGCCCGTCAAGGAATTTACCTTCGTGGGTCACGCGGGCGCGTCAAGTGCCCGTTTCACGACGGCAAAACAGACACGTCGCTTTCAATAGATAGCGACAAGGGCGTTTTTTACTGTTTCGGTTGCGGGGTCAAAGGCGGCGTTCGCGCCTTCGCGGAACTCGTAGGCGAACCGTGGGCTACCTCTCGCTTGAGTACGCGCGCCAGTGCGCGGTTCGCGGTTCAAGCCCGGCGACGCGAAGCCGAGGCGAAAGCCCGCGCGATCCTCACACGGCGAAAAGACGAGCGAGACGACACGCTCTGGACTCAGTGGTGTGACGCGAATACGACCGCGATGGATGCAGCGGAACTGCTCGGCCTTTTCTTTCGCCACCCCGATCTCGCCGAGGAATTTCCTCACCTGCTCGAAGTCACCGAGAGTGAATATACGGAAGCGGTTTGGCAAAAAATGCTTGCTGAGCAGCGGTATGCTGGGGAGGTGCTCTAATGAATCCCCAGTACGACGGAAACCTTCTCTCATATCTATCCGGGCTCGAAGGCAAACTTGACCCGCTGGTCGCGCAAGAAACATTGAAGTTGCTCAAGGGCGACCTCACCGAGTGTTACGCTACGGACCGCGCGTCTTTTGGGCTGGTGGCGGACCTTGTCAAAGACAAGCTCGGCATCAGCCGTCAAGACTTGATGGCGTGGGCGAAACTTACAATGAGTCCGCAAGAAGAAGGGGGTGAAGCGGAAACAGAGGAAGCGACTCTTCCACTAGAATATATTGGGGACCCGACCGCATACTTGTCGGCGATACGCGGCCCCCTCAGTCCCGTATTATCACAAGAAGCGCTCACTATTCTGAAACCCGATCTTGCGACCTTGTTTGTTTCGGACCGTGCCGCTTTCGCGGTGGTTGCGAACTTGATTAAGGAAAAACTCGGCGTGGGGCGACGTGATCTGAATGCAGGCATCAAACCTCTACTTAACGGAGACGATGATGATAGCCCGCCTCTCCCTATCGCGCGTTTTCCTGAGTTAGTCGATCTTGTGGCAGACGAACAAGAAGTGAAATTCCTTGTCTATTCCGGTGAGAACGGTTCCGAGCCGAGAGTGGAAACGGAATGGCAAATAAATGAACAACTCTACTTCCCCCCCGCGAAAAATCTCATTCCTTGGCCGTTGCCCCGCGCGGAGCAGGTGTTGGCCGCATACGGAACCGATACCTCAGCATCGCTCTACGCCGACCTTATCACCTACTACAAAAACCTCTCTGAGCTTCCGACCGACACTCACTACGACTTGTTGGCCGCTTTTACCCTGCATACCTACACGCTCGACTTCCCCGAAGTTACACACTCCCCGGAACTGGTTTTCGATGCCGTGCCCGAACGCGGGAAGAGCCGGACGGGTAAAGCGATGTCAAATGTTGTGTCGAGAGGTTTGAGAACCGAAACTCTGAGGGAGGCCAATATATTTCGGTGGTCGGAAGACTTAGGCGCAACGCTCTTCTTCGACGTGCTGAATCTCTGGAAGAAAGCCGAGCGAGAAAAGTCAGAAGATATTCTGTTGAATCGGTTTGAGAAAGGGTCAACCGCCGCACGTGTCCTGTACCCTGAGAAAGGCCCGTTTGAGGATACTCGTTATTTCGACATCTTCGGCGCGACGATTATTGCCACTAACGAAAGCGTCCACAAGATTCTAGATACCCGTTGTCTGACAATCTCGATGCCTCCGGCAAAGAAGCGTTACGACAGCGAGCCGACGCCAGAACTCGGCTTGCCATTGCGCGAACGGCTGATCGCCTGGCGTGCCCATCAGATGGGAAAGCCGCTGCCGGAGATGAAGAAACCGTTTTCCGGTCGCTTCGGGGACATTACCTTGCCGCTGCTGAAGGTCGTCCGACGTGTGGCCCCGGAGAGAGAAAAAGCATTGCTGAATCTTTTTGTCGAGATGGAAAAGTCCCGTCTCAACGAAAAAAGCCGGAGCCTCGAAGGCGACATTCTAATCGCGCTGCTCGCCCTTGAGTCTGAAGTGGCCAATGGGAAGCTCCCGCTCAAGAAATTGGTCGAAAAGTTGAACGAGGAACGGACTGACAAGGAAAAAGTCACTCCGCGCTTCGTTGGTTCTCGTATCCGCTCACTGGGCTTTCAACTCACCAGCCGAAACCCGGCGTCCTTAGTTTGGAAAAAGGAACTCCTCGATAGTTGTTTGATTTCTTACGGAATTAAAGAGCCCCCGCCTACCCCGAAAATATCCTCTCAAAGCTCTCAACCGTCTCAAAGCTCTCAAGAGAACGGGTCAAAACAGCCTGAAGAGCCGCCTACTTCTGAGAGCTTTGAGAGGAATGAGAGCTTTGAGAGGCAAAATACGGGGCACGGGAAGGGTTATAAAGTTGAACCAGCGGAAGAGGAACCCGAATTTCACGATGATGCTCGTGAACCATATCAAGAGGAAATGTGACATGGACATTCAGACTCTCCTCTCGAAATGCCGGGAACTTGGGGCTGAGATTACACCAACCCTTCACGGAACTATCAAGTTGAAAGCTCCGGCACCGTTGCCGGACGAGCTTCGGGAAGAACTGCGCCATCACAAAGCCGAGGTGTTGGCGCTACTCACCCGTCCACATATTAACGTTCGTGGTGAACTCATCATTCCGTTCGAGTCCGATCCGCGCTTTCACTGGTGGAACGGCGGCCAGTCGATCCATGTCACCTTGATCGAACTTGGCGCGTCCCCGGACGTGCTGGCGCGGTACGTGGATTCGACCGAAATTCTGAAGGTGCGACAATAATGCGAACTTTTGCAAGCACTCCGAAGCGAAAAACTTCAATGAAATCACGACGCGCTTTGAGCGGAGTTGACCCGATCCAGCCGGCTCGCTCAGGCTGGCAAGGAAATGACGCTTGCTGGAGCTAGCGGAGATGAAGAAGATGGAAGAACTCGAACTCGTATTAAATCGGAGCACGAAACTGGTGCTCCGAGATACACCCGGACGCAGCGTGTTGATGGAAGTGAGACGCATGGTGAATAGCGCTGAGTTGGGCTACGGCTGGTTGGTTTGCGAACAGGCTTTTCTTGAAGAAGATCATGTTGTCGCGTTGTCCCGTTACCTGGCCGAGCATAGCCTGAATCGCGGCTCATCGGAGACGGACGAGTGAACAAGAAATTGAGGCGCTGCTTGTCTTGGGCCAAGTGCCGCACCGTAGTCAATAAGCCGTTTCGCTATTGCGCATGGCATGAGTCGCGCCGGTTCTTGGATGGCTCGATGGAAGATGAACCGCCGCAGAGCCAGCGTGGTGGCCAAGAACCGGCGCGACAGACTAGCGAAAACAAAGAGGGGGGGCAGGGTCGATCTCTGTCACTTTTTTGACGTGTACCGACGTGCTTCCCCTGTTTTTCACGCACATCAGGATTTTTCGTTTCTAAAGGAAACATCGAAATGACCAAGCAACAGCTATCGACACTCTCCGAAGAAGCCCGGTCTTGGCTCAAGCAGATAGAACGGCGCTACACCTTCGAGCCGCAACATGAGCCGCTATTGTTGACCTGCGGGCGGTGTCTGGATCGGATCACCGAAGCTCGGCAAGCGGTATCTACTGAAGGCGCGTACTTTACCGACAAGCATGGAGTTGTCCGCAGTCATCCTGGGATCAAGATAGAGCGTGACTCGCAACACCTGCTCAGCCGAACACTCCAACTGTTGGACATTCTTAATGATGAGACTCCGAAACTTCCGCCACAATCACGGCGACCGCGCCGAGGGGTGAAGTAGCATGGCACGAGCACGCAAAACCACGGGCATCGTTGAAGCCGAGTTGATTAAACTCTTGACGAACCCCTTCGCGCGATTCGAGAAAAAATGGAGTTGGACTCGCGGAGAAGAAGGCGAGTCGCCACCGTGGATCGACCCACACTTCCCCCGGCGCGAAGCAGAACGCTTGTGGCGCGCGATCCGGCAGGACGTGCTTGTCCGATGGCGTAACCGCTATCCTCGCCGCGAACATTGGGCAGAAACATTTTTCACAAGGCGGTAGGACGATGGAAAATTTCACGACAGCCACAGCGAACGAACGCACCGAAGAATTGTTGGCGCAACTCACCAGGGACCTGGTTGAGTTGCTGAACACACACATCGCCACGCTGCCCGTCTCGACACAAAACGCGATTGACGCGGCACTCCGCGGTGGCGCGGAGTTGGCCGTCCTTTGCGTGTTGGTCCCGCGTCCATCCTTCGTCGCGATGCTCCAGGTTGATTCCGACAAGGACCCCGTGGCGTTGTTCAGGCTCAATCCAGGGGCGGACACCTTGCGCCTTGTCGCGATGGAGAAATCGGCAATCGCTCAATAAAGAGTGCTGGCGTGACAACGAACTTTTTGTTAGGATTCGTCTTGCACGGTTCGGTCCCTGAAAGGGGATCGACGGGTTTCGCGAAAACGCTCACAAGGCTGTTTCGCCGAAACTTTGTCGGACCGTGCGCCCCAACAGAACAATGAGAGTCCTCCCGTGAGGATACCCTGTAGCGGGAATAGGGCCGTACACCCGAAAACCCTGGAAAGCTGAGCCGGGGAGTTCCCGCTAATTTTTCAGACTCGGCGGCATATCAGCGGTGCCATCAGCACAAGGAGTGATGCAGATGGCGTACAGTCGAATCAAGGACCTTCGGCAGCAGCGCGCGGACCTGACCAATGAAATGGAGGGCCTGCTTCAGCGGTGCTCGGATGAGAATTTCCGAGAATTCACGGCGGAGGAATCCGCTGAGTACGAGAAGAAGAAAGTGGCCCTTGAGCGCGTTGTCAAACATCTCGCGGTGGAGGAAGAGCAGGAACAGGCGAATATGCGGCTTGCTCCCTTGGGGGCTTCGCGCGGCGCGCCCCAGTGGGCTCCGGGACAAGCGAATTTCGAGTCCCATCGCGCTCGGCTCGAACAAATGCAGCAAAAGCCCGGTGCGCAGGGGAGACGCTACGGCGATCTCTTCCCGAACGCGGGCGACAGTGGCGGATTCACTTCTGGTGAGGAGTGGCTGCGGACTGTCGCCAGTGGCATGAGCGATGGGCGGATTCTGCAGATGAACGCGGCCACGCACCTTGAAGGTGTCGGCTCCTCTGGCGGGTTCGTCGTCCCGGAAGTGCTGTCCAGAGCATGGCTCGATGCCTCGCTCGAAAATGAGATTGTCCGTCCTCGCTGCCAGGTCGTGCCAATGACGAGCGAGAGTCTCAAGGTCGCGGGGTTCGATATTTCGGACATGTCTACCGCTTCGCCCTTCGGTTTCAAGCCGGAATGGTCGATGGAAAACAGCGACGCCACGCCTCAGACCGGCAAATTTCGCGTGATCGAACTTCACAGTAAAAAGTTGCGATTGTACTCCGAAGCGAGCACCGAACTCGTGATGGATGGCAACGACTTCGAGTCTCAGGTAGGGCAAGCGATGATCGCGGCGATTGGCTGGGGGCTCGACGATGCGTGTCTGTCGTCCGGGACTGGCGCGGGCATGCCGAAAAGCATCCTGAATGATGCCGCGCTCATCACGGTGGCGAAGGAAGCGGGCCAAGCGAACGGCACGATCCTCTACGAGAACATCCTGAAAATGTTCGCGCGTTTGCATCCCAATGCCATGAAAGGCGCGGTGTGGGTGGCGAACGCCACGACCTTGCCGCAATTGCTCACAATGAGTGTGGGGATTGGGGCGGCCGGGGCTTTGATGCCCGCCGTGAAGGAAAGTAACGGCACGTTTTCCCTGCTCGGCATGGAACTGTTGTTCACCGAAAAACTGCCGGTGCTGGGGCAGAAAGGCGACATTCTCCTGGTGAACTTCAGTAACTACGTGTTAGGTTTACGCAAGGAGGTCGTGTTGGAAAAGAGCAACGCGCCGGGCTGGGGCCGGGACGTGATGAGCTATCGCGTCATTCTCCGCGCGGATGCCCAGGGCAAATGGAACAAGGCGCAGACCCCGAAAAATGGCGATTCCCGTTCTTGGTGCGTCGCCCTGGCCGCGCGCTAACGCTGTCCCCAGGCCACGCGAGTTTTCCCCTCCTTTCCCCCTCGCGTGGCCAACGCCGCCCCACGGGCCTCTGCTCCCCGTGGGACGGCGTCCCCTCACGAAAGGACTTTTCCATGAAGGTACAAACTGAGAGTGATGACGTTTCACGTGAAACATGTTCGCGGTTCGGCCGGTGGCGCTTGGATGCGGCGCGCGGGCGGTTGGTGCATGACACCGGATCGTATGTGGACATCCATGAAGTCTTGGGTTCGCATGAAGCGTGCCTCGTCAATCTGTTCAAGGCCGCCTCGATGCCGTGGTGTTCCACCGAGGATGCGGGCGCGCTCGTCAAGGTGCTCGGCGAACTGGTGCGATCCGCGACCGCGCGCCAGGCCGCGAAGAAATCGGCATCTCGGATGGAAAACCGCCCTTGAGGCGGAACGGCGTATGGGCGAGTTGCTGCGGGCGACGGAGAAGAATGCTGGGACGCGCGGCAAAGTGCAACAAGGAATGAGAGGAACCGGCGCTGACGGTACGTCAGCGCCGGTTGATGATACTCCAACACTGGATGACCTCGGCGTTTCCGAGAAGCAATCCTCCCGCGCGCAGCGCCTGGCCGAGCCGCGAGGCGGCGGAGAACTGGATCGACAATAACCAGCTCGGCCGCCGCAACCTCACCCCCGACCAGTACAGCATCCTGCGGGGGAGACTGTACAACCGGATCAAGAAGGTGCAGGGAACGAATAACCAGCATGTCCAAGCAAAAAGTGAAAAGTCGCAAAGTGCAACTTTTCAAGACACTGCCACCGCTCTCGCGGAACAGCACGGTGTGCACCGGGCCACCGTCATCCGGGATGGGAGCGGGCGGCCATCCCGCGCTGGGCGAAGCGTGTTACAGTCATTAAAGAGGTCCGCGATATGGGTGTGAAAGTCCGACAACGCAACGGCAAGTGGTGGGTGTTCATTGACTACCAAGGCAAACGCAAGGCGAAGTGCATCGGCGACAGTCTGAAGACCGCGAAGCTCTTCGCCGAGAAGATGCAAGCGGCGTTGCTGTTGGGACAGTACGACCTCACGAAGACCGAGCAGTCCCGCCCGTTCGATACGGCGTTCACAACCTGGCTTGACCTGTACGCGCGGGTGCATTGCAAACTGAGCACTGTCACGGGATATGAACTCGCTTTTCGTCGCTACCTCTTGCCCGCGCTGGGAAAAAAAGATGTGCGCGCGATCACCCGGAATGACGTGCAACTCTTGGTGCACGATCTCCTTGCGAAAAAGCTGGCCCCGAACTCCATTCGGGCGTTGCTCGCTCCCCTCCGAGAGTTCTTTAACCACCAGATGGACGACGGCTTTCTGGATCGTAACCCGTGCGTGCGGTTCCTCCCTCGTGGTCGCAAGGAAGGGGCGCGCGAACAGAAAGTGAGTTTCCTCACCAAGGAAGAGTGTGGGGTGCTCTTGCGCACGGCACGGGAGCAGTTTCCGCGCGTCTATCCGTTCATCTCCCTGTTGATCCGTACCGGGCTCCGCCTGGGCGAGGCGATTGCGTTGCAATGGGGCGACCTCGACGCGCAAAGCCGCTTTCTCACCGTGCAGCGCAACTGGGTGGATGGGCAATTGACGACGCCCAAGAGCGGCAAAAGCAGGCGGGTGGATGTCTCCTTGTCCCTCCTAGACACACTCAACTCGTTGTTAGTCGAACGCAAGAAAGAGGCGCTTCGGCACGGGTGGGGCGAAGTCCCCCCGTGGATATTTCTCACGGACGGCGGGACGCGGCTGGACCCGGATAACTTCAGAGGACGCATCTGGCCGAAGCTCCTCGCCAAGGCGGGGCTCCGACATATCCGCATTCACGACTTACGCCACAGCTTCGCCAGCTTGCTCCTGGAGAATGGCGAGTCACTGGCCTACATCCGAGACCAGTTGGGCCATTCCAGCATAAAAATCACGGTCGATACCTATGGCCATTTGGTGCCAGGCGGGAATCGCGCGGCGGTGGATCGGCTGGACGGACTCGAACGGACAACCTTTCACAACACCGACGCAACCGGCCCCTCAGACAGCGTGGGAGCACAGCGCCTAACGCGGGAGAACGACACGGAAAGTCTTACGGCGCGGCGCGCTTGACCGTTTGATCTTCTCTCGCCCAGGAACCTAAGAGCCTATCCGAATAACCAGTTTCTGCCATGAAAAGAAAACACCTTTTCAGTTATTCGGATAGGCTCTAAAGAACTTCAAGAATTTTCACAAGGGACCCGTCGCGAGACCAGGTGGGACGATCATCTCGTCCGTGACGTTGAAGACGCCGCTCTGAACGTATAACACAATAACGCATTCGCGATTATCGAAAGGAGCCTTATGGCATACCGACCCTTTTCCGAGGAGTTCCCAACGGTAGCGGCGCGGGAGACGCGGGCCATCACCATCGCGCCTG
>JABFSC010000413.1 GCA_013140885.1 Deltaproteobacteria bacterium
GCCGGGGGTGGAGGAAATGCGTTCGCTCACCAAATTCGGCCTCTCGCAGGTGACGATCCAGTTTCACGATGGCACCGACATCTACCGCGCCCGCCAACTGGTGGCCGAGCGCCTGCAAGGCATGTTGGAACAGTTACCAGCCGGGACGCTCCCCAAACTCGCGCCCATCAGCACCGGCCTCGGCGAAATCTTCTATTACAGCGTCAGCTACCGCGCCGACGCCAAGAAGAAACCGCCGACCACGATGGAACAGATGATCGAGTTGAGCGAACTCCAGGAATACGTCATCAAGCCGCTGCTGCGCACCGTGCCGGGCATCGCCGAAATCAACGAGAGCGGAGGCTACGAAAAGCAGATTGTCGTGCAGCCGCATCCCGAAGCATTGACCGACGTGGGGATGACTTTTAGTGACTTAGCCGAACTGATCGCGCGCAATGTCGAGAACGCGGGGGGTGGCATCATCAGCCGCGGCACGGAGCAACTCACCATCCGGGCGGTGAGTCGGGTGAATACGGTGGAGGATATCGCCAACCTGCCGCTCAAGTTCGGGGCGGGCATCACCCCGCTGCTGGTCAAGGATGTCGCCACCGTCCAAACCGGGACCAAATTCCGCACCGGTGCCGCCACGCTCAACGGCCAGGAGACGGTGCTCGGCACCACCATGATGCTCGCTGGTGAAAACAGCCGCGAGGTGGCCGCACGGGTCAAGGCGCGCCTCGCGGAGATTCAGACCAAGCTGCCTGACGGGGTGGAGATTCAGATTGAGTATGACCGCTCGCAACTTATTGATCGCACGGTGAACACCGTGAAGACCAATCTCTTCGAGGGGGCGGTGCTGGTGGTGGCCGTGCTGCTGGGGATGCTGGGCAATTGGCGCGCGGCCCTGATCGTCGCCGCGGCGATTCCCCTGTCGTTTCTATTCGCGCTCATGGGTATGGCCCGCTTCGGCATCTCCGGCAACCTGATGAGCCTGGGGGCGGTGGATTTCGGCCTCATCATTGATGGCGCGGTGGTGGTGGTCGAGAACATCGTCCGCCAACTTGGCCAGCGGCAGCATCAACTGGGGCGCGTGCTCACAACGAGGGAGCGCGAGGCGGTCGTGCTGTCCGCGAGTAAGCAGGTCGGTACGCCGATGTGCTTCGGCGTCGTGATCATCACGGTTGTCTATATCCCGATTCTCGCGTTGACAGGGATTGAGGGGAAGATGTTTCACCCGATGGCGCTCACGGTCATGCTCGCGCTGGGTGGGGCGTTGCTGCTGTCGCTGTCACTGATGCCCGTGCTCTGTTCCGTCGTGCTGCGCGGCAAAGTGCGGGAAGCCGACCCACTCGTGATTCGGGTGATCAAGAGTGGCTATGCGCGTGTTCTCAGGGTGGCCTTACGATTGCGGTGGCTGGTGGCGATGGCCGCGGTGGCGATTTGCGCGGGCGCGGTGTGGTTGTTTGTCCACCTGGGCGCGGAGTTCGTGCCGACGCTGGACGAGGGCTCGATCACCGCGATGCTCTACAAGCCCGTGGGAATGAACATTGAGGAGTCCCTCCGCACTGACATGGAAGTCTCGGTCCGGCTCGCGCGCGACTTCCCTGAAATCACCCGGGTCTTCACCCGCATTGGCACTAGCGAAATCGCTACCGACCCGATGCCGCCGAATGAAAGCGATGTGTACGTCTTCTACAAGCGGGTGACCGATTGGCCGCGCACGCCGGGTCGCCCCACCAATAAGGCGGAGCTACGCGAGCAGATTGAAGCGGTGCTCAAGACCATCAACCCCGAATATAGCCTGCTGTTCGCGCAACCCATCGAAATGCGGTTCAACGAAATGCTGGAGGGGACGAAAGCCGAATTGTCGGTGAAGATTTTCGGCGACGACTACGACGTGCTGGAGAGTCGCGCGGAGCAGATCAAGGGGATTCTCGAACAGACGCCGGGCGTGGAGCAGGTGGAATTCGAGACCGAAGGACGCACGCCGCAACTGCGGATCCAGATCAAGCGTGACGCCCTCCAGCACTACGGCATTCAGGCGAGCGAAGCGAACAACGCCATCAGTGCCGCGCTGGCTGGGCAGGCGGTCGGCACCATCGTTGATGGTAACCGCAGGTACGACATCGTGGTGCGGATGCCCGAGGAGATGCGCGCGAACGACGAGCAAATATGGAAAGTGCCGGTGCGCGTGGGCGAGAGTGGGCTCGTGCCCTTGGGGAAATTAGTGGAATTTCAGACCCTCCAGACGGTTGAGCCAATCCGACGGGATGATGGGCAGCGGCGCGCGGCCTTGATGGTGAACCTGAATGTGCGCGACATCGAAGGGGTGGTTCGTGAAGCGACGCGGCGCATTCAGGAGCAAGTGCAACTGCCGGACCATTACCTGGTTGAGTTTGGCGGGCAGTTCAAGAACTTGCAAGCCGCGCGCACCCGTCTCGCGGTCGTGGTGCCCTCGGCGCTGGCGCTGATCTTCGTGTTGATCTTCTTGGCTTTTGGGAGTGTGCGGCAGGCGTTGCTCGTCTATTCGGGCATTCCCTTGGCCATGACCGGTGGCGTCCTCGCGCTGTGGCTGCGTGAGATGCCGTTCAGCATCACGGCGGCGGTCGGATTTATCGCGTTGAGCGGCGTGGCTGTGCTGAACGGGTTGGTGTTGCTCAGTTATTTCAATCAACTGCGTGACGAGGGCAAATCGATTCGTGAGTCAGTGTTCGAAGGGTCGCTGACGCGGTTGCGTCCAGTGTTGATGACCGCGCTAGTCGCGAGTCTGGGCTTCGTGCCAATGGCCCTCGCCACCGGTGCGGGCGCGGAAGTGCAACGTCCGCTGGCGACCGTGGTCATTGGCGGCATTCTCAGTTCGACGTTTCTGACGCTGGTGCTGCTCCCCGTGTTGTACGAATGGGTGGAAGGGAGAACTCACGGTGCGATGTCATCGGAAGAAAATCTGGAAGATACTGCTCTGGTCGTTGCTGAAAATGTGGAGATCAAGGTCTAATGGTCTTTGTCCCAAGGTCGCGGTTGCGTGGAAGAAAGAGCGAAGCCGTGGAGACGTGCCCCTTCGACCCCGTTGAGTGGGCCAGTCTGTTGCTGGGATTCCATAACTAGGATAAAGCACAGCCCACCATGACGAAACAGTGTGATCCCCTCGTATCCATGCCTGAGCCGAGCCGTGGTCCCCAATCGACTGGGCGGCATAGCCGATTCGACCAACAGGCTACCCACTTCGATGCCCGCGCGGGAGTGCCACCAGAGGCGGCGCAAGCCACGACGCGCACGTTGCGGCAATTGGCGGCGCTCACCGGCGGCAATGTCGTACTTGATGTTGGCGCGGGCACGGGGAACGTGGGCAGTTTCGTGGTTGACGCTGGGGTCCGCTATATCGGTCTTGATGTGTCGCTCCCGATGCTTCAGGTATTCGCCACTAAGCTGACCACGCACCCGGCCCTGGACTCCACGGCGTTGCTGATCGCGGCGGATGCCGATACGGACTGGCCGATCCGCTCAGGGTCAACGGCCATTATCTTCTTTTCTCGCTCCGTGCACCTATTGCATCTCCCCCATGTGGTGCGGGAAAGTCTCCGGGTCGCGCATCCGGACGGCGCGTTCCTCGTGATCGGTCGAGTCCGCCGGTCGCCTGAGAGCATCCGGGCGCTGTTGCGCAAGGAAATGCAAAGCGTCCTCAGCCACCACGGCATTATCGGAAGAAAAAAGGAGGAACTCCACGAGACCCTGATGACGGCGCTTGCGGCGCACGGGTGCCACGTGCAACCGCCGGGGCCGCGCACGGTCGCGACCTGGACTGTGGAGGAATCCCCCGCCGCGTGCCTTGAGGCCTGGCGCGGGAAAGAAGGACTCGCGGGCACCCCACTGCTCGCGCCGGTCCAGCACGCTGTGCTGGAGGAGCTGGAACGGTGGGCGCACGCGCGGTTTGGAGACGTGCATCAGCTCCACCCCGTGCCCGAGCACTACGAGCTGGTCGTTGTCGAAATCAATCGGCGAGCGTAAGCCAAACCAAGGAACAAAGGCCAGCAACCATGAAAAACGAATTACTCACCGCCCTGAGCGCACTCCTGGTTGACGGCTCCCTGACCGATGCCAGTCTGTTGGCGCAAACAGGACAAGGGAGTGG
>JABFSC010000592.1 GCA_013140885.1 Deltaproteobacteria bacterium
CAGTGACGTGGTGCTGCAGAACTTCGCCACCGGGGTGATGGACGGTCTCGGCTTGGGCTACGAGGAACTCAAGAAGATCAAACCTGACATCATCATGGCTTCGATCTCTGGGTATGGGCACACTGGCCCGCACCGCAATTATATGGCGTATGGGCCGGCCATTCCGCCGTTGACGGGATTATCGGCGATGACCGGGTATGAAGGCGGACCGCCGCAAGAGGTGGGGATGGCGTATGGCGACCCCACTTCGGGCATCCATGCGGCGGTGGCGATTTGCGCGGCCTTGGTGGCCCGCACGCGCACCGGCCACGGCCAACACATTGATGTCTCGTTATGGGAGGCGGTCGCCGCGCTCGTCCCCGAAGGGTGGATGGACTATGTGATGAACGGCACGCAACCCGCCCGGCAAGGGAATCACGATCCGTGGATGGCGCCCCACAACTGTTTTCGCTGCGCGGGCGAAGATGAATGGGTGACCATCGCGTGTGGAACGGAAACCGAGTGGCACTCGTTGTGTCACGTTATCGGACAGCCACAACTGGCGGACGAGGCCAGGTTTCGGTCCGCACCCGCGCGCAAAGCCAACGAAGATGCCTTGGACCAGATACTGACGGAATGGACCACTCTCCGCGACAAGTGGGAGGTGACCCGCCGGTTGCAAGCGGTCGGAGTCGCGGCATTTCCCTCGATGAACGGGAAGGACTTGGTCGAGGATCCGCACCTCAACGCGCGTGGCTTCTTTGAACGGCTGGCGCATCCCGAAGTGGGGGTGCGCACCCACATGGGGATGCCGTGGCGACTCACGCACGCCCCGAACGGGGTGCGCTCCCCCGCGCCGTTGCTGGGCCAGGACACCGACCAGGTGATGCGCGACATCCTTGGCTATTCCGTTCAGCGCATTGCGGAACTCAAGGACGAACGCGTGCTGTATTGAGTGAGGAACGTATGCCGTATGTCGAAACGAATGGCATCTCCATGTATTACGAAGTCCACGGGCAGGGGCCAGCGGTCGTCCTCGCGCATCCCGGCGGCGGTAACCATCTGAGTTGGTGGCAACAAGTTCCGACCTTTGCCCAGACGCATACGTGCATCACGTTTGATCATCGCGGCCACGGCTTCACCCGCGATCTGCCGGATGATCCGGGTGCCGCCGCCTACGGTCAGGACCTGGTGGGTTTGTTGGATCATCTAGGGATCGAACGGGCCGCCATCGTTGGCCAGTCCATGGGGGGGTGGACCGCCGTGAGCGTCGCGCAAGACTCTCCCGAACGCGTCAGTGCCCTGGTGTTAGCCAACTCGACCGGAGGCATTAGAGACCCGGAACTTGACCGCCACTTCGAGGCGATCAAGACCTGGCATCCGCGGCAAATTTGGGCGGGCGCCTATGCCCCGGACTTTCCTCAGCGCGAACCCGCCCGCGCATTTCTCTATCAACAAGTGACCGCGTGGAACGTGCGCCGTCCCGCCAATCTGGGAGCGCAACTCGAACTGGGGTATTCCAGCGCGCCCATTGTTGAGCGGCGCATTCCGACATTATTCGTGACCGGGGCGGGCGACACGCTGATTCCTCCACGACTGGTGGAACGCGTCGCACGACAGATTCCCCATGCTCAGGTCGTCACGATTCCCGCCAGCGGACACTCGCCCTATTTCGAGAAGCCAGACACCTGGAACCGCATTGTCCTGGACTTTTTGCGGGGGTAAGAAGGAGGGCTCTCCATGCTGGGTGTTCTTTTCTTGTTCCTCTGCTGTTTCCCCGCCACCGTCACGGCTCAGATCAACCCCGAGCCGCCTCCGCTCGTCCGCTTCACTGGCAGTTTGCTTCCCCTCGATCACCCGAAACCTGCGGGGCTCTCGACGCTCACGGTGTCCATCAAGGAAAAAAAATGGCGCTTGCACCTCACCAAGGTCGAAAAATTAAGCGGACACGATCATAGCGGCACGCGACTCCTGCAAAGCATCTTTCCTCCGCACCTCCGTCTCACGGGACCAGCTCCCCTCCTCGATCTGTTACGAGACCCAGCGGTCGAAGGGAAACCCCTGACGATTGAAGGCCATCTCTATGTTGGCGACCGCATGTTCTTCGTGACGATCGTCAACACCCCGCCACAAGAATAGGTGTGCCGCCTTCGCGGTCACGTGCGGACTCCCCCGCGAAGCGCTTCCCCAACAGCGCGGTCCGCAAGATTTCTCTTGACAACGATACGAGACTTGTGCAAAGGAAGGATGACAGCGGACTCACCTCAATTCACCGCCTGAGTCGTAGAGAGGAGGGGAATCTTTATACAATGGGACATTCTTCCGGAAGACCAGGCTGAGCATTCAGTGGCAAGACCAGACAAAAAGCGTCCGCGCTCGTTCTCATGCGAGCGATGACGAGACCGAACTCCGAGCACACAGCGGGGTGTCTCGCGAGTATCCTAAGGGACCCCTGTATTAATTCAGTTCAGAACTATTGGGCAAAGGAGGGACAACAATGCTGAAGGGGAAGAGGTGGTCAACGTTGTGGGGGGTGGTGATATTTCTCACTGCGAGTTTTTCTGCCGTGCGACCGGCAAACGCTATTTTCTTAGACGAAGCAGGGCAGATCCAGCTCTCCGGCGTGTTCTACAACCAAGTGCGCTTTCGCACGGAAAACTCGCGCCGCTTCAACACTAAGGTCTCTGACTGGAACATGCTCCAGCATCGCTATTTTGTCGATCCGCAATTGCTGGTGCAGGTACAGCCGTGGTTGCGCCGTCTGCCGCTTGGTGAGGAGATTGTTGACTCCCTGCAGGTAGAGGATGCGCGCTTCTTCTTTAACCCACGTTTTGAATACGATGGCATCTACGATTACGGGCCGGATGTGTTCCGTGATGGCATTGCGCCGCGCTTGCAAAAAGGCTCTCGCCTGCAGT
Organism: Deltaproteobacteria bacterium; assembly: GCA_013140885.1. GTDB lineage: Bacteria > Desulfobacterota > Binatia > Bin18 > Bin18 > JABFSC01. Next base: position 2,898 of record JABFSC010000592.1, read on the forward strand.
TGTTTGAAGTGTACGGCGACTTCCGGCTATTCAAAACCGTCAATATCCGCGTCGGGAGGCAGAATCTCTCGTGGGGAGAAACCGATATTTTTCGCTTGCTGGATCGAATCAACCCCCTTGATAACGGCTTCGGTGGTTTCCTCACTGGTCTTGACGAACGCCGGCGGCCATTGACGATGTTCCGCGCCTCAATTGGCTTCGGCGACCTCCCGCAGTGGGAGGTCTACAATACCGCGCTGGAAGTGTTTATTGCCCCCGACAAGCGTTTGCCGGCTGGTGCCCCTGGGCCCACACCATGGGGAGTTATTGGGGCACCGTCTCCGGCTGGGTTTCCCCCGACCTTGGTCGCTAATCTCGCCGAACTGGCCCCAAGGAGGCTACAAGGGAACCAGCTCGACCGTCCCGATATTTCCCTGAAAGATAGCCGTATGGGAGCACGGCTGTTATGGACATGGCAGGATGTTTCGATGTCGCTGGCCTACCTCTCGATTTACCCCGATGCAGGTACCCCAGCCCTCCGATTAAACCGCAACGGAGATCCTCGCATTAAGGTGCTATTTCCCAACATGCAGGTCCTCGGTTTTTCGGCGACCAGCCCGCTCAGCATGATGGGGCTGAATTACACGGTCTTCCGTGCCGAGGTGGCCGGTTTTTTTGACGAGCCCTTTTTTATCGAGAAACAGAATTTTGAACTTGGCGTCCCCGTTCCCAAGCGGAACGTGATTCGTGCGGCGCTTGGCTTTGATCACAACCAGTGGCTCACCAGCTTGAATCCCACCAACACGTTCTTCTTCACCACCCAGCTCTTCTACACGGACATTCAGGGTAGCACCAGTGGCATTAAGACTCCGCTGCAACGCAAACCAGGGAAGTATATGGATGTTGACAGCAACAGCTTTGTGCAAACCCTCATTGCCAATACGACCTACTCAGCCGCGTATTTCTTTAACCTTGCGCAAGTCCAGCCGAGCGTCACCTATCTGTACGACTGGGAAGGGGCGTGGCTCCTTCAGCCCTCTATCACCTTTGTTCGCAACCAATGGAAATTCCGTGTTGAGTACAATAATCTGACAGGCCGCTTTTACGCGGGGCCTGGGGGCGGAATCGGCACGCTCAAAGATAAAGACAACCTGACGTTCCGTATTGATTACTTGCTCTAGGATAAAAGGAGGACTTTATGACCACACCACGTTTTTT
>JABFSC010000253.1 GCA_013140885.1 Deltaproteobacteria bacterium
CAAAAAGATCACGGACAAAATAAGGCGCGGCGGCAACATGCCCATTAGTCGATCAAATAAATCCGTGGCGTCCGCCAGCGCTCAAGAAATCCAGGGTGGTCTTTTTTTGAGGCTTTGAGGTTTTGCAGATGCTCGTCGATCTCCTTATACAGCCGCGCGACATCGACCCCCAGATACGTCGGCTGATACTGTTCCAGGCGCATGAGCCCTTGGGTCAGTAAGTTGATCGCGCCCTGCTGAATCCGGCGATGAAACCGGAGGTGCAATCCGGTCGAGAGGCGAATGAGCCCTTCGTAGAAGTGCTTGTCGTCCGTGCTGGACTCACGCCAGACCTCTTCGAGAATCTCGTGACAGGTGAAATAGTCTTGCTGATTGAATAACGATACCGCGTCTTTCAGTCGTGGATGCATGCCCGACATGATAGCAATTTGTGTCTCTTGCGGTAGTAGTTCCCAATCCCTTTTGAGGATATTGCTTCGCTATGCGCAAAACCCATCTCATTGTGGCGGTCCTCCTCCTTGGTCGTCTGTTGACGCTTCCACATGTCGCGACACCAGCGTTCGCGCAAGAAGGCACGAAAACCTGGAAGACCATTGAGGAGTTGAGTCCCGACGAACGCGCGCCGCTTGACCTCCGCATGGATACCCCGCGAGACCCGGCGATCCCCTATCTGCCAGCGGAGCCCTATCCGTTCACCCCGCCCTATACCGCCGAGGAGCTGGGTTATCTCGCGTTTGAGCTGGATACTCTGCGTCCCCGCTTCTCCCATATCTGGCTCAGCGTCGTGCAGAGCATGACTTCCGATGGGTACATTCTCACGACACTCAAGAACAATACCGCGATTCTCTACTTCCCGACCGACGGGATCGCGAGCCTGTTGCGCTTACCGGCGGGCACGCAGTACATGCGCGCCTTCTCGCAGTTCACCAATCCGCCGGAGTCGGATGGCGACCAGCAGTTGTGGTTTGAGTATCGGACCGATCTTACCTTCACCAAGAAGCAGGATCGCTACACCTATCGCCCCGGCTTACGCCGTATCCGCCGTCAGCCACAGCCCCGACGCGAGGATCGCTTCCCCAACAATGCCCAGTCATTTGACGATCTGCAGGGGCGTGATCCCTGGGAGTTTTCGTGGAAAGTGCTCGGCACGGACGTGCTGCACTCCACGGTGCGATTTCCCACAACACGCCCGACGGTGCCGATCACGCGGCAAGATGGTTCCATCCACGAACAGGACACGACCACACTCAAAGTGATGGGTGACACCTATCCCGCCTATACGCCTCAAGGCGGCGTGGCGTGTTACGTGGTCGAGTCCATCCCACGCCCAGAGTGGCTGCCCAACTATTATTGTAGCAAGCTCATCTACTGGATCGACAAGGAGCTGTTCTGTCCCTTGCGAATCGAGCAATACGACGCGGAGGGCAAACTGCGCCTGGTCGCCGAACGGCTGGAACGGAGTGAGTACCCGGAAGATGGCCGGCGTGGGTATACGCCGCTCATCGTGCACTACTGGGCGCTTGATCTGGACCTGATGACGGCGGGGTTCCATGACTATCATCGCAAGGTCAACTGGCTCGATGATAACTGGGAAGCCTATTTCAACCCGGAATTTCTGCGGCGGGGCTGGTTCTTGAGCCCGTACAAAAGTCGCGCGCAGGTGGATTATCCTGAGCAGTTCTACCTGCGGCCACGCTTGTACCCGGAGAAATTTCCTGAGCACCGTCGTATTGAACTCACCCCAGAAGTCGCCGCCCGCGTTGCCGCGCAGGAACAGGCGGGGCGGCTGGTGTTCGAGGTGCATGAGAATGGGAAGCAATGAGGACGTGAAACGTCAGGCGTAAAACGTAAAGAATACCCTCTTCCCCCCCCCTTACGGTTTACGCTTTACGTTTTATGTTTTCGTTCATGTTGCTCATATTGGCGACAAGGAGGAACCATGTCATACGAAACGCTTCTTTATGAAAAGCGCGGTGGTATCGCCACCGTGACGATCAACCGTCCAGAAAAACGCAATGCCTGGACGACGCAGGTGTCCGCCGATGTGGTCGAAGTCTTCCGGGCGATGGAGGATGACCCCGAAGTGTTGGTGACCGTGCTCACGGGGGCTGGGGATAAAGCATTCTCGGCGGGTGCGGATTTGGGGAATCCCAATACGCATCGGGTCGCGACCGCGGGTGACCACTTGGCGACCGTGAGCCCACGTGGGTTCGCGGTCTTTAACGCGGTCACGGATTATCCGAAACCCGTGGTGGCGGCGGTGAATGGCTTCGCGGTGGGCATCGGCTGTCTCATCACGTTGTGTTGCGACATTATCTTGGCCTCGGACAACGCGGAGTTTGGCTTGCCGCAAGTACCCCTTGGGATCATTCCCGCTTACGGTGGTGCGGTGCGCCTCGCACGTTACGTTGGGCGTGGCAAGGCCATGGAAATGGTCTTGTTGGGAGAACGGATCACGGCGGCGGAAGCGTACCGTGTGGGGCTCGTCAACAAAGTCGTGCCATTGCCTGAATTACGGACGCTTACCGCTCATTACGCTGAACGGCTCGCCGCGCTTCCGCCCCTGGCGGTGAGAATGGCCAAGGAATCACTCAACAAAGGGCTCGACATCGCCTCGCTCAAAGAGGCGGCGCAAACGGACATCTATCGCTTCATGCTACTCGGCCAAACTGAAGACAGTCACGAAGCGCATCGGGCATGGCGGGAACGACGGAAGCCAGTGTTTAAGGGCAAGTAGCGGAGAGAAAGATGTGGTGGAGCACGGGGCCTTTTAGGGTAGGTTTTTCTCGGTGTCCGCAATTTTCACGGATTTTCCACGTGCTTGGTTTGTCTATCCGTCATGCCCGCGCAGGCGGGCATCCAGGCGCTTGGTCCCGTCTATTGTGGGATTGCTGGATTCCCGCTTTCGCGGGCATGACGACGCTGCCCTTCTTTCGGTAAAAAACCTACCCCTGAAAGGGGACGCCGCCCCCACTCTTCCTGACTACTGCTAACTTATTGCCCCGATGCCATTGGCCTTAGACGTGCGTCGCGTGCACCGTTTCCGCTAACCGAGGGTTCTGAAAGTCAGGAATGAGGTAAAAGAATTTTGGCGTCTGTTTGCGCAGCGCGGTTTCGAGCGCGGTCATGTTTGGACCGTCCGGTTCCAGAGGAACGCCAACGACGTGGGCGTGGTGTCGCCGCAAGAGTGTGATCGTGCGATCGTAGGTCGGTGATTCAGTAAAGACGATATCTCCAGGCCGGATCATCATCCGGCAGAGAAATTCGATGAGTTCGAGCGAGCCGTTGCCAGTCAACACTTGGCTTGGCTGTACGCCCTGCCATTGGGCGATCCATTCCCGTAGCGGGGCAAAGCCTAACGCTGGACCGTATTGCATCATTGCCACGCCATGGTGTTGGAAAGCGGCGGTCGCTGCATCTATCAGTTCAGCAATGGGAAAGGATTCGTTCGCGGGCACGCCGCGGGTGAAATTGATCGGTTGCAGTTCAGCCATGAAATTCCCTCATCGCTATTGTACCGAAGATCGCTCTTGCCTCAAGGACGACCCCGGGCTCAATGCGGAATGCGAGCTGTAGCATGCGGGATTCGTGCATTGTTCCTCGTTTCCCTATTTTCCTTCTCGGTTTCAGGCATGGTATAACGTGTCTCCACGGCGGCGGCTTCCTTATGCAACCGATGAGAATATACGAAGAGCCTCAGGGGAGAGTCCTAAGAGAACGGGAAGGAAACGGGAAAATTGCGTGAGCGGAAAGCAGTCCGAACAGCAGATCGTTTTTGCCTCTTTTCGCCTCGACGTAGAGGATGCCTGTCTCTGGCGTGAGGATCACACAATTCCGTTAACGCCGAAAGCCTTTGCCGTGCTGCGCCACCTGGTTGCGCGCCCTAATCGTTTGGTGAGTAAGGAAGAGTTATTGACGGCGGTCTGGCCGGATGCGGTAGTCGGGGAGGCGGTGCTCAAGACTGCCATCCGGGAGTTGCGCAAGGCGTTGGCGGATAACCCGAAAACACCACAATTCATTGAGACCGCGCACCGGCGCGGGTATCGCTTTATCGCCCCCCTTGCCACTCCTCCACGCCTGCAGGGAACAGGGG
>JABFSC010000505.1 GCA_013140885.1 Deltaproteobacteria bacterium
CGTGACGGCGATGCCCTTATCCGCGTAGACATGGACCCAAGCATTTTTGCCCCGCACACTGGGTAACTTCTTGAGCGGCGTTCCGAGCTCCTTCTCCAATTCCTCGCGAAGAGTAGGGAAACCCTCCCCGTCTCTCGGAATGAGCACCATGACGAGAACGATTCCATTCAAGAAGAAAATCGAACTTTGGGGAGTGGGATAGTCAAAAAGTTGGAGCTGGCTCGTCCCCCCTCTCGCGACACCGGAGACATCACGTCGAGGTTGGCCAAGAGCGGCTTTGACATCCTGTACACTCGACACCCCAGGGGTGAGATTGCGCCACGTATTGGTCATCATTGTACTCCTAGTTATTTCCGCTCCATACGGACTCGCCGCGACGATCAACACAAGCCACAGCGTAATAGAACGAGTCCCCACCGCATGCTCCCCTACGATCCCTTGAAAAGCTTCTGCATGAACTCGTACCGCGCGGGAGATTCAGATTTGAGCTTGTCAGGGTCATACTGGTAAAGCATGGCTGATTCAGCAAAGTCCTCATCGGCGTTCGTTTTCGCATAATCCGTGGGAGCTTTGTCTTCATCCGTCTCCACCAAGGTGTCCCCAGCTTCGTTCCAACCAGAGGCTTCCTTAAACTCTTTCATCAGCGGATTATCTTCATTGTTCGGATATTCTTTGCAATCGCGCGGATCGAATCCAGGTCCAGCTCCGTGGCCGGCGAGCGCATGGGCAATTTCATGCGCAGCGGTTGCACGAAACCCTTTGGAACTGTCACCCGGGAAAACGGGATCTTCACCATTACTCGCAGCATCGGTTAATACCAAAGTCCCTTTGTCCGAAAACCACTCGCCCAGGGTCTCTTCTTCGGCGTAACAATCTCCATCTTCATCGTGCGAAATCCCTTTATTAGTTTTGCCGATTGCTTTGAGCGGCTGATTCTTGCACTTCATCAATGGCTTGTAGTTATCGAGGACCTCTTCGAGGTCTTTTTTCTCCTGATCGGTGAACGGTTTGCCTTCAATCTCGTTTTTTACCTCATCCGGGCACTCTTTGTAGGCATCGGACTGCACAATCGCCTCGGCTCCACTGTCCAGCAGTGTCGGTGACGAATTCGCTGGGCAAGGTTCCTTAATACCGCCAGGCGCGCCACTGCCGGGCGCGATCTCTTCGGATTTCCCTCCGGCGGCGATATACGCATCCATCCACTTCTTCCGCAGGGCGGCATCTTCAGGCCCCATGGTCAGGGGTCGCCCGCCAGTTTCTCCGGCCACAGCCGCATTCGCGGCTTTCACCGCCTCTACATTCAAGGGCCTGGTTGCGCGACGGTCGCTCATAGCTGGGTCCTCGCGAAGTCGAAGAGTGCATACTCATCCACTCGATTCATCTTTTCGGTTCCAGACCACTGCTTGTTATTCAAGAGAGGCCCTGCCCAGGCGGTTTTCGGATTCGTATCAAAGTCTGGTCCATACACCACGACGCATTCCAAGTAGCGACGGACATCCACTTCGCTCGTAATCTCGTATTTCGCGGCGTCATCCATTCCCGTGCGAATAGTGCTCCGCAATTTCGCGTCTGTTGTTTCGCGTGTTTCTTCTGGACACGCCGCCCGCAAATGAATGACCATGCGGTCCTCGAACTGCTTGAGCCTCGCTTCACTCAGAGACTCCATCTGGGATTTCCGAATCTTCAGCATCACACGCTTCCTTTACTGAACCGCGCTTTCCGTTATGAGCTCCGTCACCCAACCATGACCGTCGGTAGCCCCATCACGATCACTCCGCCATGTGCGGTCATATCGCCCATACGGGCAGCAGGTTGGCCGCCAATCATCACGGTAAAAGACCCCAAGGCGATCACATCGGGCGGACCAACACAGGTAGCCATGTCACCAACGCGGGCAGCGGGCATGCCACCGATGAGCACGGTAGGGCAGCAGGGCGGGAGGATTGGACCACCCACATGGGGCACTAACACTGTCACCATCGGACACGTGTGCATATCACCAAGTCTTGCCGCGGGAGGCATACGCATTCTCCTTTTCGGGTTTACGCCAATTTCAATTTTTCTTGCCGCAGCGCTCCAGAGGCGGACTGGAAACGCAACGACATGGTGGGATCGTCATCTTCACAGAGAAAACTCGCGACGGGGCCAAAAATCGTTTTGAGTTCTTCGGCATTACAGGTCGGCAGATACACCCGCAACACGCGAGGATCGTAATACCGAAAGAGCAACGGTTTATGATCCGGCCCATACACGGTGAGAAAACGGCGGAAGTGCTGACGCATCTCCACCAGAGGTTCAGCCGAAAGCACAAATATCCCCCAGTGTTCGCCCCACCCCTGCGTGACCACCCAGTTAGTGAACTCCGCCTCTTTTTCCAACTCGACCAGATAGGGCGCGACTTCAGCGATGTCATCCGCTAACTCGCCGCGGTAGAGACATACGTGTTCAGGCTGATGCTGATGAAGACTCATGCGCAAGTCCGGGATAGAAGCACCATCGAGGATCGCGAACACGTTAGTTGTTTGATCCGCGAATAACCGTTGCTTGACCGCGAGGACGATGTTTTCTGTTGCCATGCGGGTATCCTCCGAGACTAGGCGGCTGAGCTTCTGCGCGCGGCCTCGCAGACCTCGCAAAACGGGGTGCCACTCTGCGCCGCCCGTTGCATGGTTAAAGCCGCGGGGGAAAAAGACGTTGCTTTCACCGGTGGTGGCGGTGGTGGTGGCACGTCCTTCTGGCCGCCTTCCGCCTTGTCGGCTTCTTTCGGATCTTCCGGGGTCCCCGGTGATGCCCCGGTCCCGCCAATTGGTGATCCGCCACTGTTAATGAGCACCATCGCCCCTTGGATGGCGACACCGGTGGGCCCAATCGTAATGAAACTGCCTCCCGCCATCAGGGTGATTTGCGCTCCAGATTCGAGCACCAGATTCGCCCCGGATTTGAGATGGATTTCCTGAGTCGCATCGACGGCGTATTTGACTCCTACTTTTTCTTCGTGGTTCATGCCTACAGTGAGGGATAACGTGCCGCCGACCTTGCCATTCTGGTCTTTTTCTACTTTCCAATGTTCATCGCGTTTCACCTTTGAGAAACGGTCTCGCTCAACGATGAAATGCGCATCTCCCTCCCCATCCTCTCCGACTGTCTCGAAGAGGTCGTTCTTAATGCGAATGTCTTTATTGCGTTCGGCATGGATGAAGAGCTGTTCTTCGTCCTTTTTGTCCTCGAAGCGAATTTCGTTGAATCCGCCGACTCCCTCGACCTTGCTAGAGCGACTCTTGATGCCACTGCGAGTTTTGTTGTCCGGCAACTCGTAGGGCGGCATCTGTTCGGCGTTGTACACGCTGCCAATAATAATAGGCTGGTCGGGGTCACCCTCTTGAAACGCGACAATGACTTCTTGTCCGATGCGAGGAATGTGCACGGCGCCCCAGCGTTTCCCGGCCCAGGTCGTCGCTACACGGACCCAACAGGAGCTGTTCGCATCAACCTTCCCTTCCCGGTCCCAGTGAAACTGGACCTTCACGCGGCTGTACTTGTCGGTGAAAATCTCTTCCCCGGACGGCCCAACGACAACGGCCGTTTGCGTGCCTTGCACGAACGGTTTGGGCGTTTTGCGCTGCGGACGAAATGGCAGCGCCAACGGAATACAAGTGAATGAGTTGGAATAGGAAAACCCTCCGCCTTGCCCGGACCGGTAGTCGCCAGAAATACGGGCGGCGTGCGAAACGCTGGTCAACACATACTGTCCATCCGCGTTGAAATGGCGTTGCAGAGTAAACTTGTGCCCGGAGACAAAATGGCGGCAGTTGCTCCCGCCGCGAATCTCGATGCTCGGCAGCGCCTCTTCCTGCATGCGGATGTCCACGGTCCGCTTGTTATCCTCGAAGATCTTCTGCAAATCTCCGGCGCGATCACCACCGGAAGGGTCCACGCCATCGAACCGTTGCGCGTACTCTCCAGGAAAGTCGTACAGTTCCAACGGTTCATTGGCTGGCAGCTTGAGTTTATGCGCCACCCTCCCAACCGAGACACTCTCAAGGATGGTCTTGTCCGCTTCAAGGTGTTTATGCGGCAACTCAAAGGAATGATCCCACAGCGTGTATTTTCCCGAACGTAATTCTTGGGTTTTCTCCCAATCGAGAATACGGTCCTCGTCCCGTTCCCCACCTTGCACGTCCTCATAAATAATCGTGCTGCCTTCAGGGAGGTCGGAATGGCTTCCCGGCGTATTCGCCACCACCATCTTGTGACCTTCGGCGGTATGCTTGAAGAAGTAATAGATACCCTCTTCCTCCATCACGCGGGAGGCGAAATTAAAGTCGGTCTCGCGATACTGGACACAGTAATCGCGCGGGTGGAAAGTGCCTTGGAGTTCATACGTCACATCCACGCCCTGGAGGACCTTTTTGAGAATGTCGGGAACACTCATCTGCTGGAAAATTCGGCTTTGCGCTCTGCGGGTGAGGAACCAGAACTGTGGCACGATGTCCATGCGATACGAGGTGAACTCGAAGTCTTGCTCGCCTTGACTCAGCCGATTGCAAATACCGTTGAAGTGGCGCTTTTTTCCTTGCGGCAGCATCACTTCAATCGTGACCCGCTGACCCAGGAGTTGGTCAAAAGGAACGTTCGTGGCGTTTTCCGCCAGCAAGTCAAGCTGAAAATGGAAGAGTTGCGAGAGGCCCTCTTGCCCACGGAACCCCACGAGCAACAACTTGTTAGGACCCAGTGGGGTTGTCACCGCGATTGGGCGATTGTCTTGTGTATATTCAGCCATGATCCGATGTTCCTCTTCGTACCAAAAGTGGAGTGACGAACAACCTCGTGTCGCGGTTCACTCCGAGACCACTTATTTCTCTTGGAGGACCGCTTGAAATGCCGTCTTAAAGTCTTTCAGTGGCAGCTTCTTGTCCGCGTCCTCGCCACCCCAGGGGTTTCGCAACAGGACAGTTTTGCCGCTGACTCCCATTACCGCATACCCGTGGTTGGCCACTACCGGGGACTCGTCTGGCAGTGTCGCTTGCGACGCGGCGATTGTCGCTTTCGTCTTCGCCTTGGCTAGTATCGCCAAGAGGTCCTTGTCCGCCGTCGCGGCTGGAGCGGTATACTCATACGCGCCGACCACATCTTCCATCACTTTATTCGCCGTTGGCGGGCCGTTCAGGGTGGTCGTGTCGTTCAATCCATTGTAACTGTTGCCCCCGCGCCACACCGCGTATCCTTTCTCAATGAAACTCACCCAGCTCACGTTTCGGGAAGCACGCGCATAGACAAGGTCACTCTCCTTGTTATGGTACAGCAATCTGCTCATTTCCACGGGACTGCCTTTGCGGAACTGCACGGTCAGAAGTTTGTTGGTTTTGACGGACCATGTCGAATCGGACTTATCCTTGGAGACCACATCCACGGTTTGTTCGCCGATCATGCCCTTGAGGAGGGCAGGTTGCGTATGCGCGACGGCGACCATCACCGCGGCTATTGGACAGTTGGCGATGTTGCCCTGAATAACATCAGCGGGTTGGGGCTCTTTCTCGAACAGCGGAGTTACGACATTCTTGAGAGTGAGCCCCTTGTCCATAAACACGGGAGAGGGCTCAGTAATTTCCTTGGGCGGTGTCGCTTGCAAGGGCATCGGGGTCGCCCCATCCGCAGCCGGGAGAACGGTCTCATCCCCGATCCCTAGAGGACCCGGCTGGCGATGGGAAGCGTTCGTTTCATCCGGGAGTCCGGTTGGGCCAGGTGTACGTGTACCAGGCGGCATTGCTGTCTCACTCTCTCACGAAAAGCTTGTCACCAGCAGACGATGAGCGGTTACGCGAAATTATTGCCGCGCCAAAGCACCAGCACCCCAAGCGTTACCGAATCTGATACTGAAACGCCCCTTGCTCATTCACCGCCACCTTCACGCTCGACACCGCCTGTCCAGTCGCCATACGTGAGAGGAACTCCCCCGACATCTCTGGTAACAACGTGCCCGTGAGAATGTGATCGACATTACGCGCGCCGCTTTCCACTTCTTTGCAGCGATTGGCGATGGCGTTGATCACCGCCTCGTCATAACTAAACTCAGCTCCGTGGTTCTCGGCTAACCGACGCCCCACGCGACTCAATTGCAGCTTGATGATCTCGCGCATGACGCTATCGGAGATCGGATAGTAAGGGACAACCACCATCCGTCCCAGCAGCGCGGGTTTGAAAATCTTCAGCAACTCCGGCCGAATCGCTTCGGTCAGCCCTTCAGGGTCTGGCGAGGTCTCTGGGTCGATACACAATTTCATCATCGTGTCGCTGCCCGTATTAGAGGTCAGCAAGATCACCGTGTTCTTGAAGTCGATTTCACGTCCCTCGCCATCTTCAAGCATGCCTTTATCGAACACCTGATAGAAGAGTTCCATCACATCGGGATGCGCTTTCTCGACTTCGTCGAGCAGCACCACGGAGTACGGTTTCCGCCGCACGGCCTCGGTCAAGACGCCACCTTCACCATACCCAACATACCCCGGAGGTGACCCTTTAAGAGACGACACGGTGTGCGCCTCTTGATATTCGCTCATGTTGATCGTCACGAGGTTACGTTCACCACCATACAGCGTGTCCGCCAACGTGAGGGCGGTTTCGGTTTTCCCTACCCCACTGGGTCCGACTAACAAAAAGACACCAATCGGACGGCGGGGATCGGTCAGACTCGCCCGCGCCGTGCGAATGCGCTGGCTAATCGCCTCGAGCGCCGACGACTGGCCGATCACTCGTTGTTCCAACCGGTCCTTGAGTGCCAAGACCGTCTTGATCTCGTCGGTCAACATTTTGCCAACAGGGATGCCGGTCCATCCGGAAATCACCTCGGCGATCGTTTGCGAGGTCACACAGGCTTGCATGAGGGGAGTTTCGCCCTGGAGCTTTTCCAACTCCTGATTCAGACGATTCAGTTCCGCTCGCTGGGCGAGAATTTCGGCTCCCTCTTTCTCCCCTTTGCGCGCGCTCTCTTCCAGCTGTCCGCGCAGATCGCGAATCTGGTCAATCAGCTCACGCTCTTTCTCCCATTGGGTGGTCAGCGTCGCGAGCGAGGCTTCGGCTTCCGCTTTTACTTGTGTCAGCGCCGTCAAGCGTTTGTCGTGATCGGTGCCAGTCATCGCCTCGCGTTCCAGCACCCCCATTTCGACCGTGCATTGGTCGATACGCCGTTGCGCATCTTCAATCGCCGCGGGGGTCGCGGCTTGGCCAATCGCCACGCGCGCGCACGCGGTATCTAGCACACTCACCGACTTATCCGGCAACTGCCGCCCAGTGATATAGCGATGCGAGAGCTTCACCGCGTCCGCAACCGCCTCATCGAGAATCCGCACCTTGTGATGATTCTCCAACGATTCGGTGATCCCGCGCATCATCACCATCGCCAACTCTTCCGTTGGTTCCTCGACTTTCACCACCTGGAACCGTCGTGCGAGTGCGGCGTCCTTCTCGAAATACTTTTTGTATTCCGCCCACGTGGTCGCCGCGATGGTCCGCAACTCTCCACGCGCGAGCGCGGGTTTCAGCAGGTTTGCGGCATCATTTTGTCCGGCCTGCCCGCCCGCGCCGATCATAGTGTGGGCTTCGTCAATAAAGATGATGATCGGTTGTGGTGAGCCTTTGACCTCTTCGATGACTGACTTCAACCGACTCTCAAATTCCCCTTTGATGCCTGCGCCAGCCTGCAACAAGCCAAGATCAAGCGTGCGGACCGCGACATTCTTGAGCGGCTCTGGCACATCGCCTTTGGCGATACGCAGGGCAAAGCCTTCTACCACGGCGGTTTTTCCAACCCCAGCTTCCCCGGTGAGAATGGGATTGTTCTGACGACGGCGGGTGAGGATGTCGATGACCTGACGAATCTCGAAATCACGACCCAGCACTGGATCGATGCTGCCACCGCGGGCACGCGCCGTGAGGTCCACGGTATATTGGTCAAGCGCTTGGGTCTTGCCGCTCGCGGCCAGCACCGGCATATCGCCATCATCCATCGGCTGCGCGGTGGCACGCGCCGCTTTGTCTTCAGCCGATCCCGTGCTCACCTCCGGCAAATTTTTCTTGAGGGTCTCAACCGACAGGACCTCAAACTCTTTTGAGATTTCACGGGCGAGACGGGCGAGGTCTTCATTGGTCAACAGGGCAAGCAGGATATGGCCAGAGCGGACTTTCGGAGCGCCGTACTCAATGGAAGCGAGGACCCAGGCTTCCTCGATAATTTTAGGAATACGTGGAGAGAGGGCTGGCGTGCGCGCATTCCCGGTTTTCAGCCGATCCAGTGCACGGGTGAGGTCCTTGGTGAACCGCGCGGGATCGACTCCATACTGACGAAAGATGCGAGTCAGATCGCTATCATTGGCTTCCGTCAGTTTCATGAACAGGTGTTCAATATCCACATCGTAATTCGTGCGTGACAGACATAAACCCGCCGCCCCTTCGAGCGCCGTGCGTGTGGTGTCATTCAATTTGCCAATGAGTGCTTTGAGGCTCACGGTCATGGTGTATGCTCCTAAAGAAGAGGGTAAAACGTCAATAGGTAAAACGTAAAAAAGGAGGAAGCGTGGTTTCGTTTTACATATTGACGTTTTACGGTTTACGTTCGTTCTGTTCACGCTTCCGGAAGCGCCCCGACTTGCGTCAGTCGCCCGGTGAAGACGGCATCTTCGGCATCATGCGTGAACTCCTTGGTTTTGAGCCAGGTCGTCCACCCCAGGCGCGGCGCGCGGTCTCCCGTCGCTCCCAGTTGGCTCTTCGGAACCTCGTCCGCCTTGAGAATCAATTGCACGTCGAAATCGCACTCTTGTCCGGCGATATAGCGGGCAAATTGCACCAGCAGACGAAAGGTGCGACTCGCGGGCAGGAACCGACTGAATTCACGAAAAGTGAGGGGACCGAGACGAAGTCGAAACCGCGCTTGTTGGTCCCAGACCCGACTCCCGGCGATCGTATTCACGCCCAAGCTATTATTCGCCTCGCCCCCAAGACGCGTCCGATTCTCCTTGGAGAGGTGCAGCCATTGGCCAATGAACTGACGCACTTCGACGGGAATCTCGAAAAAATCGCGGAGAATACCCGTCAGCGCGCTGGCGGAATGGGGACGCTGCCCCAAGAGTCCGGCATAGAACAGCAGGGCTTCGTCGCCGACTTCAAGCCGCCCGCGCATACCATTGGTCCCCATGCCAATGAGGTCGAAGATATTCAACGAGAAATCATCGTCATCACGCTGTTGCGCCACCGCGCGCTCATAGCCAATAGGGAACCGATATTTTTCCCAGGCTCGATAAAACAGTGAAATGATGCGGTGATTAAAAAGGTCGAGAAAATCACGAAGCGTGCTGTCTTTGCGTCGGGTCCGCTCAAGCAGCAACTCCGTATAGTGGCGAGGGAGCACCCCCGAAGGACCCGTCAGCCCCATGAACGCCACTGTCATCTCGACGGGACGGTCGCCACCGTCCACTTCGGTCACGCCATGAATCGCGCTCGGCGGAAATGCCAACGATAAACGCGAGCGGAAGCGGACCACTTCTTGGACGGGATTCGCATCACGGCCTACGGCATGCCGATGTGGAAATACGCGCTCCAACACCCGGACCGCTTCGAAGAAATCGAACCGGTAGCCTTCTTCGAGCAGTACTTCCGCTACAGAAGGATCTGTTCGCCCGCTCTCGGTAGCCATCGTTTTATCGGTTCCTCACGCTGTTTCGTCGTCGCGACCAACTGTGTGAACGAGTTCAGCGATCCATAGAGCCCAAAAAATTTTTCCAACACGGAGGCGAAGAGAAAGACCCCGCTTCCCACATAACGGTCTTCATCAAATTCGATGGAGATTTCAATGCCACGACAGAAGCCGTTCCACGGCATCGACGCCGGGCGGCCCACCACGCGCCGGCTGGCCACTTTCGTGATCCCCGCGATGTGTTGGCGAATGACCAGCGAATCGGAAAAGTCGTAGAGTTTCAGAATTTCCTGTAAGGCATCCCGCCCCCCCTCACTAATAGAGAGATAGTTGAGCGCCAGATGCGAGATGAGTCGCCATTGCGCCCCACGGCGAAGGGGCGGTCGTATGGTTTCCGTCGGTTTTCGGAGACACCGAATCCGCGACAGTGGAGCCGCGCCCTCAAGCTCCAAATCTCCCCGTTCGCCACCAAACGGCAAGCGCGCGGGCAGGTCGCGATTCGTGCACGTCACATGCAGCGTGAGGGTTTCCACCGCTGGCACCGTGGGACGAAAGTTCAGGTCCACGAGGGAAAGATAGACCTCGGTTCCAGAGTCCCCTTTCCGCGACGACGGTCGCCGCGTGGTGTGCCAGAAGGCTTGTTGTTGTTCACGTTCCGCCGCGTGCTTGAAGGAATAAAAGGGCTCGAAAATAATCGCCTCCGAGAGGTGCGGAGAAACGCTCGTCACCGACTCTATCGAATACACCTCGGTCGCCTGCTGGCGGCCCACATCGGGAATGACACGATATTCGGGTTCCGCGTGCGTCACCCGAATCGGTTCCGCGACTTGTTCAAACAAATTGACGATTGGCGTCGCGCCGAGGCGGAAGGTGTCCGCACTGATCGGTTGTTCAAGCCGCAAGGGTTTATCGAGAAAGAGGAGCACTTCGACGCCGGTGCGGAAACGCGCTCGCACGGCACGGTCCAATTCGTTGAGATCGAAGAAGAGGAATTTATCGGGAAACGCGAAATACTCTTGGAGTAACCGGTAACCCAAAAACGACCGGGGGGTGTACGGCAACAACCCTTCATCAGGTCCAAACCCAACAGACGTGAGACAGCGGCCTGGCAGCACGATCGGTTTGGCCCCTTTTTGCTCTTCCAAGGGGCGAAATTGTACCTGGCAGGTGTTGTTCAACAGCAGCTCATACAAGGCGTGGACGAGCGGGCTCTCGCCGTGGAGAAAAAACCGCAAGGAATTGAGCGCGAGGTCCGCGAAGGATGTCCCGCCGAGACAGCGCAATTCGAGACGGATGACGGCGGCGGCGGCTTGGGGAGCCGGACTGACACGGTCCGGGGCGTCAAACCGCGCCGACGCCACTTCGAGTGGCCACAATGTCACGGGATAGCTCGTGCGAAATCGACAGGGCGAACCATTCACCGACTGTGAATACAACATCGACCCCCGGGGAATGTGGTGCCCGCTCGTGAGCTTCCCTTGGTCGGGATCAAGAACAAACTGGGCGATCGACATCGAAGGAATCGGCGCGATGAAATGCGGATAGAGCACGCCGAGGAGCGCGTCGGTGATCTCTGGAAATTCGTCGTCTAATTTGTGGTGAATGCGCGCGGCCAAGAACGCGAAAGCCTGTATCAGGCGTTCGACGTGCGGGTCCTCGGATTTATCCGCCTCCAGCAGGAGACGACCGGCGACTTTGGGATATTTGGACGCGAACTCCGCGCCCAGGTGACGGAGGTAGGTCAGTTCGCGTTCGTAATAGGGAAGCAGTGGATCATCCGCCATCAGGCCCGTCCTTGCACGACATATTCTTGTGTATTCAAACGGAGCACGGCATCGAAAGCGACGGGTTCGGAAGCGGGTTTGACCTGGAGGACCGCCTCCACGCGAAACCGCAAGGTCCGGTCGCGGGGATTCTCGATCACGACCCGGACGTTTTTGAGCCGCGGCTCGAAGGTGGAAATAGCGCGTTCCAGCGCTCGGCGGATACGATTCCGGTCGTTTTGGCTCAGTAGGTTCAGGGTCGTAAAATCAGGCAGTCCGTATGCCAGGAGCGCCTGGTTCAATTCCGTGAACTCCTCCGGTAACTCTTCGAGTGTCTCCTGACGGGTGTTGAGCAGCGCTTCGAGGTCGCGAGCCACGGAGCCCCGCAACTGAGAAACATTCTGAAAGCGATTCCCAGGCGGCTCCTGGGAAACATTCGGCGTATCATCCAGGAGGCGATCCAAAAGCGATGGGGTAATGCTGAGTTCTTCTGCTCGTGCCATAGACAAAGTGCCGTTCTTCGCCGTGTGCGTCGCGGGACATCACCCGGAGTGGGAATCCTCCTGACCATACACAAAAAAGCCGCGAAGGAGCAAGTTGTCCCTCGTGGAGGGCTGTTCGTCGCTGGGCACGGTTAGCTGATCCGCGCTTGCTTCAAGTTGTATTTGAATTTGTTCTTGCCTCCGAGGTCACCAATCGACTTCTGCTCCCGATACTCGACCTCGATCTCGGCGAAATTCATCGCGATTTGTTCAAGGGGAATGGGGTTTTCGCGCTTCTCATGGCCGACTTTTTCCTGTTTACTGCTCTCGGTGGCTGGCCCACCGATGGAATAGGAGGCGATACGAACATCAAAAAAGGTGAACTTCATGTACTCTTGTTGATCTGACCCAGCCTTGCGCAGCGTAAACGTCGCTTTCGGAAAGGACTGCCCAGTGGCGCAGGCGGTCATCAGTTTGGTCGAGGCTTTGCTGGCGAACATGGTGAAATGCACATCTTGCATCTGCACCTTGGTCTTGCTTCCCTCACTGTGGCTCCCATACACAATCGTGTGGCTCTCCCCCCACTCGAACGACTCAACGTCAATTTCATTCTTGTGTTTGGCGTCACTACTCTCACCATCGATTCCTTCAATCTTGAGGAAATAGTCCTTGCTTGCCATTATTGGGTGCCTCCTTCAGCGTCAGATACCAGAAGAACCTCGCAACAGAAAGCGCGCCATCGGCTCCTGACGACTCTCATCGCTAGTGAAGATGGAGAAAACGCAGTTCCTATTGAAACCGTATTGAGCCAGTTACCACGAGCAAAAAGTGGCGAGGTCGTGATCTCGACGTGAGGGGTTCGGCTCAGCGATAAGGACGCGAAAAGGCGTGAAAAACTGGCGAGTGACAGAATTTGTCACTGGGATGGTCACCGAGGGGAACAGGGATGGAGGAGCAACACCCTACGCTCTGCCTGCGCTTGCCGATCTTATTTTTTTCGCTCAGGTTTTTCCCGACCAGGCGTAAGGGGAATTATGTCAGCTTGCAACTCTCACTGTAGTTTCCCGCAAATTGAAAAGGCAGATACACGAATTAAATTCCAGTTCTTTGGTGTGGAGCAACACCGGTAAAGTTGAAAAATGCACCCTTTCGACAACAACTCCGGCAAGGGATTGCCT
>JABFSC010000363.1 GCA_013140885.1 Deltaproteobacteria bacterium
CGCATCCTGGCGCACGTCACCGCGATTCACGTCCAGGTCGGAGACTCCGTCCGCGCCGGACAACGGCTGCTTGATCTCGATGCCCGTGAAGTCCAATCACAGCTAGAACAAGCGCAGGCTGGACTGACGGAGAGTCGCGAGGCACTGGTCGAAGTCGAACAGTCGTTGCAGGCGGCGCATCAGGCGCGGGCAACCGCCCGCGCGCAGCAAGAGTTGACGGCGGCCACGCTCACGCGCTACCGCGCCTTGTTGGAGCGCCACTCCGTCGCCCCGCAGGAGTACGACGAAATCGCGGCGCGGGCAAAAGTCGTCGCCGCCGAAACGCAACGCGCCGAGGCGCTAATCACCGCGATCACGGCCAAGAAACGACAGGTCCTGGCTAAAATCAAGCAAGCCGCGGCAACATCAACGAGCACGGGCGTCCTCGCCAGTTACGCGACGATCTCCGCCCCCTTCGACGCCATCGTCATCGCCAAACCGGCGGAGATCGGCAGACTCGCGTCCCCGGGCGTGCCCTTGCTTGAAGTCGAGGCGCGGCAGTATCTCCTTGAGGTCGCGGTGGCGGAGTCCGCCACCCACCACTTGTTGGTGGGGCAGCAGGCGCATGTCACCGTGGGCGCGGCAACGCAGTCCAGCGCCCAACCTATTCGGGAAATTGTCCCGACCGCGCCGGGCTGGTGGCGGGGGAACGAGTGATCCTGTCAAGCACCGAGAAACTGGTCGAAGGGCGCCCGGTTATCCCGCAAGCGCCAGGAGCGACAGCGGGATGACACTGTCGGGGCCCATGGGTCTCGTCCGGACCTTTCTCGATTCCAAGCTCACCCCGTTGCTCATTACCGGGACGCTGCTCTTGGGGCTCTTCGCCATCCTCCAGTTGCCGCGCGAAGAGGAGCCCTAAATCATCGTGCCGATGATGGACATCTTTGTCGAACTCCCCGGCGCGTCCAGTAAAGAGGTGGAGGAACGACTCACGCTCCCGCTGGAGAAGCACCTCGCCAAGATTCCCGGCGTTGAACATGTGTACTCCACCCCCATGCCAGGAAGGAGCATGGCGACGGTGGTCTTCTACGTCGGCGAAGACGCGGAAGCGGCGACGGTCCGACTCTACAGCGAACTCTACTCCCACCTTGACCTCTTACCCCCTGGCGTCCATCCACCTCTTGTGAAACCACGTGAGATTGATGATGTGCCAATCCTCGCCTTTACCCTGTGGAGTGAGACGGCCGATCATTACACCCTGCGACGGATCGCCGCCGAGTTGGCCGCCGCGCTGCAGGACATTCCCGATGTGGCGGAAACGACACGCAAAGGATGGACGATCCGCCTCTACCGCCGACTTATGACCACACTCCTGCTGCACCCTGGGAAACGGACGCTGTTCTTGGCGAGCCTCGTCATCCTGCGGCTTGGCGCGATTGGTCTGTTGTGGAGCAAAATCGTGGTGTTCAAGCTGCTGCCCCACGACAACAGAGCCGAATTCAAAGTGATGATCGACCTGCCTGAAGGCACACCGCTGGAACACACCGCCCAAGTCACGCGGGCGATTGGCGACTACCTCGGACGCATCCCCGAGGTCACCAACTATCAACTCTGTATCGGCACGGCCTCGCCTTATGATTTCAATGGCCTCGTGCGGCGCTACTTCCTCCGTCGTGGCCCCCACGTCGCGGACATCAACATCAATCTGGTCAACAAGCAGGACCGCACGATCCAATTACACCCCCTCGTAAAAAGCCTGCGCGCCGACACCCAAGCCATTGCCATCCCTTACGGCGCGACCATCACGATGGCCGAAAGCCCACCAGGCCCGCCGGTACGCCAAACCTTAGTCGCGGAAGTGTATGGGCCAGACCATGCGACACAGATCGCGGTCGCGGAAAAAATCCGCGCTCTGTTTCACGCCGCACCGGGGGTCGTCGATATTGATTGGAGCGTGGAAGCGCCACAACCCACCCAGCGCTTCACGGTCGAGACCGAGAAAGCGCGCTCCACGGTATTTCCAGCGACCGTGTCGTCCAGACCTTACAGGTGGCGGTGAGCGGCACCGTCGCCGGGTTTTTCCACCTGGCGGACGAGCGCGAGCCCGTGCCCCTGTTCGTGCAAGTACCGTTCGCCGAACGTGCCGCGATCACACGCTTGACGAATCTCAAGCTCGCTTCGACCACTGGACAAATGGTTCCGTTAGCCGAGCTGGTGCAGGTGGAAGCCAGCACCGAGCCGCCCTTCATCTACCGCAAGAACCAACAGCGCGTGGTCTATGTGCTGGCCGACACCGCGGGCGTGGAGGACAGTCCCCTCTACACGATTTTTCAACTCAATGAAGCATTGCAACGGACGGTGCAAATCAATGGTGCGGCGCCGCCGATCTTTCTGACGCGGCAGCCCTTCTTGACGGAAGAGGTCGCGATGAAATGGGATGGCGAGTGGCAAGTGACCTACGAGTTTCTGCGCGATGTCCTGTTCGCGTTCGTGGCCGTGCTCATCCTGATCTACATGCTCCTGGTCGGATGGTTTCATTCATTCAAGACACCGCTAGTGATCCTCACGCCGATTCCCTGGAGTCTCATTGGGATTCTGCCAGCGCACGCACTCATCGGGGCGTTCCTTTCCGGCACCTCGGTGATTGGCTTCATGGCGGGGGCGGGTATCGTCGTGCGCAATGCCATCATTCTGGTGGATTTCGCCGAACTGCGGCGGCGGCAGGGCATGGCGTTGTTGGCAGCGGTGGTGGATGCGGGCGCGGTCCGGTTTCGCCCGATGTTACTGACGGCGGCCTCGGTGGTGGTCGGCTCGGCGGTGATTCTGTTTGATCCGATTTTCCAAGGGCTCGCGGTGTCCCTGATGGCGGGGGAAGTGGCCTCGACCTTTCTCTCTCGTCTCGCCGTGCCTGCGCTGTATTACCTGAGCGAGCGCCGCCAGGAACAGGAGCAAGGAGCGCGAGTCTCAACGAGTGACTTCACGTCGGGGCTCGCACCGACTTTGCCCTCGGATCTTTGATGTTTCTCTTTCGGCTGGAAAAGGGTCAAGGTGAGGGGGATGAAAGATGGATTCCTTTGTCAGTCAAATGATCGTGCCGACGGAAAATTAGGGCCATGCGTTATGGGCGCCAGCCTTGGCGCATCAGCACGTCATGACTTTCTCCGTCGAGCCCCGGACTTGCCCTTGTCCCGCTCCGCCAGTTCCGACTCGATTTCCTCCACCGTCGGTAAGATGCCCGTAAACTCTTTCGGCAGTGCCTTGACGATACTCGTCTCCCACTGGGCGACACCGATTGGTCGTTTCAAGTGCCGGAGCGCGTACTCCACCACTACTTTGTTTTTGGAGCGGCAAAGTAACAAACCAATGGACGGCTTGTCGTCGGGATGGCGCAAGAGATCGTCGGCCGCGGAAAGATAAAGATTGAGTCGGCCCACGAACGCGGGCTCGAATGGCACGGCTTTCAGTTCAATGACCACATAACTGCGCAGCTTGAGATGGTAAAAGAGGAGATCAACGTAGAAGTCTTGGTCGCCGACCTCAAGCAAGACTTGGCGCCCAACGAAAGCGAAGCCCGTGCCCATTTCCAACAGAAAGCGCTGGATATGATCGACCAACGCGTCCTCGACCTCACGCTCTCGGCGTGGGTCCGCCGTGCCGAGAAAATCGAAAAGATATGGGTCCTTGAAAATCTGACTGGCCATATCGGAATCAGCCGGTGGCAAGGTTGTTGAAAAATTGCTGACGGTTTTGCCGATGCGTTGAAAAGCCTGGTTGTCAATCTGCAAGGCCAAGATGCTTCTGCTCCAACCGTGGGCGATGCTTTGGCGTATATACCATTCGCGCTCGATGGGATTGGCGACTCGATCAAGAAGCACACAGTTATGAAACCACGGTATTTGTGCAGCAGCTTGCTGCACAAATACCCGCTCCGGCCACGCCGCCGCGAATGCCCGCATGTACTTGAGGTTTCGTGGAGAGAAACCTTTTGTGTCGGGAAACGCATCGCGCAGGTCCTTGGCCAGACGATCAATGACTCGTGCGCCCCACCCCGCCCGGTCTTGTCGCTGAAGGATCATGTGCCCAATGTCCCAGTACAACAACACCAGCGCCGAG
>JABFSC010000786.1 GCA_013140885.1 Deltaproteobacteria bacterium
CTCCGGGAAACTCATTGAGTTACACGTCGATGCGCGCGATACGATCCACAAGGGGCAACTGCTCGCCAGACTTGATGACACCGAGCAGCACACCCGTGTCGCAAAGGCGCAAGCCGCGTTCGCGGAAGCGCGATCGGCGACCCAAAAAGCAGCAGCCGATGTCGAGCGTGCCGTGGCCGTGCTGGAGGAACGTCGGGTCGCGCATCGCCGTAAGCAGGAACTGCTGCGCACGGACGTGATTCCGCGAGCGATGGCGGATGAGGCGGAGCGTGATCTCCGGGTCGCGGCGGCGGAACTCCAACAGGCCCGCGGTCAGGTCGAATTCGCAAAAGCGGCGGTCCAGAGCGCGGCGGCGAATCTCAACGCCGAGGAAGTGAAGTTGCGGCAGCATCGCTTGCATGCCCCCTATGACGGACTGGTGTCCGAGCGCAAGAAAGAACTGGGGAGTGTGCTGGCGGCGGGAGAATCGTTGTTGACCATCGTGGACCCGACCACGCGCTGGGGAAAAATGTACGTGGACGAAGCCCACGCGGGCGGCATTACCGTGGGCAAGCCGGCACGGGTGAGGTTGCGCTCGTTGCCAGGAACCGTGCGCGAGGCCGAGGTGGTGCGGGTCGATGTCGAAAGTGATCGCGTCAATGAGGAACGAGTGGTCTACGTCAAATGCCTGAGCTGTCCCGCGACGTTCTATTTGGGGGAACAAGCGGAAGTCTGGGTGCGCGTGGAGACGTTGGCGCGGGCCATCCTGGTGCCCGAAAAGAACGTGGAAAAATATGATGGTGCCCGCGGCGTGGTGTGGACGGTCCGGGACGAGCGACTGGAAAAACAGGAAGTGACCTTTCACGCCAAGACCCTTGAGGGACTCCTGCCCATTGCCTCCGGCTTACCAGAGGACGCGCGGGTCGTGGTGTCGGCTCTGGTCGGCTTGCGCGCAGGGGACCGGGTCCGCGCGGTTGAGGCGGAGGGGAGTCCATGAATCTGGCAATCCGTGACATGCGCCACAATCTCGGGCGGTTCGTGCTCACCTGTTTTGGTCTGAGCTTGCTGCTGGGCGTCGTCATCTCGATGATCGGCATCTATCGGGGCATGGTGGAAGACGCGATCAACCTTATTGAACAGCCACGAGTCGATCTGTGGATTGTGGAGGGTGGCACCCGGGGGCCATTCGCCGAGGCGTCGCATCTCCCTGGGGACATCCGCGAAGCCGTGGCCCGTCTGAACGGGGTCGAGGCCGCGGGCGCACTGACCTATCAATCGGTGGAAACCCTCTACAAGGAGCGGAAGGTGCGGATTTATGTCGTTGGCTACGAGCCCGGCCGGATTGGCGGTCCCGGCTCCATCATCGACGGACGTGACATCACGCGGCCCCATTTCGAGATGGTCGCTGACGTCAAGACCGGCTTCGCGTTGGGTGAACCGGTGACCTTGGGACGGGATACGTACACCGTGGTGGGGTTGATCCGCGATCAAGTCTCGGCCAGCGGTGATCCCGTGGTGTATATTCCGCTCAAGGATTCCCAAACGTTGCAGTTTGATCTGCTGCCCTCCGCCGTGCGCCGCGAGGCCCATCGAGAGGCACGGGCAATCGACACGCCCGACACTGTGAACGTCGTCGTCGCCCGCTTGGCGCGCACCCAAAGCCCTGAGCAGGTCGCCGAAGCAATCATCCGGTGGAAACACTTGGCGGTGATGAGCAGTGCGCAGCAGCAAGAGATCATGATCGGGTCCGTGGTCGAACAATCCCGCAAGCAGATTGGCATGTTCACTATTCTGCTCCTCGTCGTGTCGGCGGTGATCCTCGCGCTCATCATTCATACGCTGACGATGGATAAACGGCGGGAGATCGCCACCCTGAAACTGATTGGCGCGCCTGACCGCGTGATTATCGGGTTGATTCTCGAACAGTCGTTGGCGATGGGTGTCATCAGCTATGGACTGGGCGCGGTGCTGATCTCGCTGACCGCGGAGTATTTTCCTCGTCGCGTCATTCTTTTCGGCGGTGATGTGGCGCTGTTGAGCCTCGTCATCCTCGGGGTCTGTATCGCGGCAAGCGGGACCGGGGTCCGCATGGCGCTCAAGATTGATGCGGGATCGGCGTTGGGAGGCTGAGCACGGTGGACACCTCACGGGCATTGGTCGAAGTCGAAGACTTGTCCAAGCACTTCGGCGCGGGCGAGGCGCGCGTCGTGGCCCTCGACCAGGTGAGCCTGCGCGTGTGCGCGGGAGAAACGGTGGGGCTGCTAGGACCTAGTGGGTCGGGAAAAAGCACGCTCTTGAACATCATTGGGTGTATTATCGAACCGACCAGCGGAAAGCTCTGGCTGGATGGCGATCTGGTCTATGATGGGCGGTGGCTCCGGCCAGACCTGCGACGTCTGCGACTAGAGAAGATTGGCTTTATTTTTCAATTTCACAATCTCCTCCCGTTCTTGGACGTCACCGAGAATATCAGTGTGGTGCCCCAGCTTGTCGGGGTCAGTGTGGCACACGCCACGCACCGGGCGGTGGAACTCTTGTCATACCTGGATGTCGCGCACCGCAAGGGCGCCATGCCCTCGCAACTCTCTGGCGGAGAAGCGCAACGAGTCGCCATTGCCCGCGCGCTGGCGAATCATCCACGGATCATTCTGGCGGACGAACCCACGGCGGCTTTGGATTCGGAACGCGCGGGCAAAGTCATGGACTTACTGCGGAAGATCGCGCGGGAGCAACACGCGGCGATTCTCGTGGTGACCCACGACGAAAAAGTGTTTGGCCACTTCGATCGCATTTTCACTCTGCGGGATGGCAAAATTCAAGAAATCCCGGAGCGGCGCTCCGAGCGAAAAATCGGTGCCCAATAACGGATTTTCTTGGTCGTGGAGATGCACCGGCTAAGTATGCCCGTCAACTTTCGCGTGCCTTTCATGGCCTCGTGCCCAGTCGTTCGACCCGCGCATGTAATGCCGCGGTAATCCGCTCATGCGCGTGCTCCCCGACCCCTTGCTGGACGAGCGCCTCGGCGGTCACCACCTCACCGAAGGCCACCGTGATCGGATGACGGCGGATACGCCACTGACCAATGGGAAGCGCCTGCGCGCTGCCGACAATCCACGTCGGCACCACTGGCACTGGGTGCACCTGAAGAATGAGTCCAATTCCAGGGCGGAACCGTTGCAGCGTGCCGGTCCGCGACCGTGCGCCTTCGGGAAACCAGACCAGCGAGTGCCCGTGTTGA
The DNA here is from genome assembly GCA_013140885.1 of Deltaproteobacteria bacterium. GTDB lineage: Bacteria > Desulfobacterota > Binatia > Bin18 > Bin18 > JABFSC01. Next base: position 3,218 of record JABFSC010000786.1, read on the forward strand.
AGAGCCGCCACCGCGAAAGCCAGATTCGACAGCGAGCCTCGCTGGGGATCAATCGGCACCACGTGGGCGATGCGGCTCACCGCACGCATGAACCAGTTCGCGAACAGGATGCCCGTCCATCCACCCCAATAGGTGTGACGGAGGTGTTCCGTGGGCAGTGCCGCGGCCATGACGAGGGCATCCAACAGACTGAGGTGATTAGGCGTGACCATGAACGGACCTGACGACGGGAGGTGTTCTTGTCCTTGGACAGTGAGTCGGAACAACCACCGCATGAGCCTACGGTTCAACCCAAACAGCAGCACCCCCAGCGTGTCGATGAGGCCCCCCGGTGGGGTGAGCCATTGTCGCTGTTGCGCACTGAGCACCGCTTCAGGCTGTTGCAGTTGCGTGAGAGGATCAATGCCCTGATCCATGACCTGTTCCGCCGCGCTGACCTCGCGCAGTAAATCGCGGACGGTTTCGATCCGACTGATCGCTTCCTCGGTCAGGTCCACACTGGCAGCCATGCGGATTTCCAGCGTGAGATGCAACCACGCCAGGGAGTCGATGCCTAAATCGAGTTGAAGATGACTTCCCGGCGTGAGCCGCGCGTCAGGAAAACGCTGGGCGAGCCACTCCCAGACGCGTTGCGCGGTCGCATCCTCCAAAAGTTGTTGATCCTCCATCGACATCTGCGAGATCGGCAACGGACCGCTTTCTTCAGTCAGGTTCCCCGTCTGTTTGGCTTGTGCGTAGCGGCGCGGGAGCAGATGGCGGCGCAGCTTGCCGAGGCGGGTGCGTGGCAGCGGGTCGCGAGTCAACGCATACTCACTCACGCGCTGGTACGAGGGGAGGGCGCGGGCTAAATCAGACCACAGAAGATTGGCACAGA
>JABFSC010000159.1 GCA_013140885.1 Deltaproteobacteria bacterium
GGTGGGGATCGAGGTGTCGAATCCACGCCGCGAGAAAGTGATGCTGCGCGAAATCATCGAGAGCCAAGGGTTTCAGGACACGGAATCTCCGCTCACGCTCGCGCTGGGCAAGGACACGGTGGGCAATCCCGTGGTCGCCGACCTCGCGCGCATGCCCCATCTCTTGGTGGCTGGCGCGACCGGCACCGGGAAATCGGTGTCCCTCAATGTGATGATTATGAGCATGTTGTATCGCGGGCTGCCGCGCGACGTGCGGTTCATTATGATTGACCCCAAGATGTTGGAGTTGTCGCTCTATGAAGACCTGCCGCATCAGCTTTCGCATGTCATCACCAACCCCAAGGAAGCCGGGGCCGCGCTCCAAGAAGTCGTGCGCCGCATGGAGTACCGCTACCATTTATTGAAGGATAAAGGGGTGCGCAACATCGCCGCCTACAATCGCATCGTGGACGCGGGCGAGCCCAATGCCAAAGGCATTATCAAGTTGACGGAAGTCGTCGAAATTGGGGAAGAGGATGATGACACGCAGGACCAACCCGCCGCGAAAACAGCGCCGTTGGTGCATCAACGCTTGCCGTATCTCGTGGTGATCGTGGATGAGTTGGCGGACCTGATGTTGACGGTCGGGCGCGATATCGAAGAGCCGATCACCCGGCTCGCGCAGATGGGACGCGCGGCGGGGATTCATCTCATCCTGGCGACGCAACGTCCGTCGGTCGATGTCATTACTGGCTTGATTAAAGCGAACTTTCCCGCCCGCGTGTCGTTCCAGGTGTCTTCGCGCATCGACTCGCGCACGATTCTCGATGCCATCGGTGCGGAACGACTACTCGGTGAAGGTGACATGTTGTTCCTACCGCCTGGGAGCGCGAAGTCGCAGCGTATTCACGGCGCGTTTGTGTCGGAGCCGGAAATCCGCAAGGCGGTGGCCGCGATCAAGAAGCAGGGGAAACCGATCTATGACGTGGCGTTCGTGGCCGCATTGGAAAAGGCGCGCACGTCCAAATCCGCCGACGGGATGGAGGAGGACGATCACGATGAGATGTATGAGCAGGCGCGAGAGCTGGTGATGGAAAGTAATCAGGCGTCGATCTCGTGGCTCCAGCGGCGGCTGCGCGTTGGCTATAACCGCGCGGCGCGGATGATTGAACGGATGGAGCGGGAAGGACTGATCGCGCCAGCAGCCGAAGCGGGGAAGCCGCGTGAAGTGTTGGTGCGCGCGGCGGCGAGTGGGGGAGAGTAAAAAGAGTGGAGAGTGAAGAATAGGGTAGCACGCTTTTTTTGTTGTCGCGGTGTTCTATACTGCTACGTATGCAATGCACTTATGTTCGCTTCTTCGCTGTACTCGTCGTTCTTTGTTTTTCAGTTCTCACTCCTCAGTCCTTAGTCCTCGCGCAAGCGGCGGACGTCCATACCGTCGTCACCAAACTCCAAGCCCGCTACGACTCGACGGCGGGGTTTCGTGCTGACTTTAGACAAGAAGTGGAGTCGGCGACTCTGGGACAGAAAGTCGCCGCGCATGGGCATGTCTATTTCAGAAAACCTGGTCGTATGCGCTGGGAATTCGTTGAGCCGGAACAGTTGATGGTGTCCGACGGAAAAACCTTTTGGCTCTATCAGCCCACGGAAAAACAAGTCCTCAAAACTCCCTTCCAGTCCGCTTTTCAGTCGAATACGCCCGTCTCGTTCCTGCTTGGCATCGGGCGCATCGACCAGGACTTCACGGTCTCGCTGACTAACCAAACACCGGAGACCTACTCGCTCCGCCTGCTCGCGAAAAAAGACCCTGAGACGATTGGCTCGTTGGATCTCGCAGTCACGACCAAGACCTTCGATATCATCCAAGCCACGATCACAGACCCCCTCGGCAACACCACGCGGCTCTGGTTCTCCAATATCGACCGCAAAGCGCCGCTCACGGACGAGCTGTTTCTGTTCGCGATTCCTTCCGGCGTGGATGTGGTGGATGCGGGCGGGGGGACGTGACACGTCAATATGTAAAACGTACCGCGTAAAAAACGGAAACGTTGGGATTCGCTGGCCGTCTTCTTCTCGTTTGCAGTTCACGTTTTCCCAATCCCACAATACTGCTCCTCGCTTCCGACAGCCTACTTCCCTGAGCAATGCCCCACGTCTATGGTGGGCGGCTCATTTTCTCCAGCGAGGTACCATGAAGCAGTACGAACACAAAATTGACCAGAGCGGAAACCCGTATCTTGAAACCGACCTTCCAGGTCCGACGTTGATCCGTTCTCCGCTCCTCAACAAAGGGACCGCCTTCACCCCCGAAGAACGGCGTGACTTCGGGCTGTCCGGCAGTTTCCCGCCGCATGTTTCGACATTGGAAGAACAACTCCAACAAAGTTACGCGAGTTTCTCTGCGTTTCAGACTGGCCTCGACAAGCACTTATACCTGCGCGTCCTGCAAGACCGCAACGAAGTGCTGTTTTACGCGCTCCTCTCCCAGCACCTCGAAGAGATGATGCCGATTATCTACACGCCGGTCGTGGGTGAGGCCGTCGCCAAGTTTAGCCTCATCTTTCGCTATCCGCGGGGGATCATCATCTGCCCGCAAAATATCGATCAGATTGAGACCCTTCTGGATGAGGTCGCGCTGCCAGACGTGAAATTGGTGGTCGCCAGTGACGCGGAAGCCATCTTAGGCATTGGCGACCAAGGCGTTGGTGGTGTGGGTATTTGCATTGGCAAGCTCTCTCTCTATACCGCCGCGGCGGGCATTGACCCCGCGTATACGTTGCCGGTCGGGATCGACATTGGCACCAATCGCCAAGATCTGTTGGATGACCCGCTCTACCTCGGCGTCCGTCATCGTCGCCTCGAAGGCCAACCCTACATGGACTTCATCGAGAAGTTCGTGAGCGCGTTCAAGAAAAAATTTCCTGACGCCCTCTTGCAATGGGAGGATTTCAGCAAACAGAAGGCGTTCGACGTGCTCAATCGCTATCAGGATGCGCTGCCCTCTTTTAACGATGACATCCAAGGCACCGGCGCAGTGGTGCTCGCCGGGTTACTGGCCAGCATGCGCAAGATTGGACAGAAGTTGTCCGATCAAGTGTTCATTATTCATGGCGCGGGCGCGGGTGGCGTTGGCGTGGCGCGGCAGATTTGTCGCGGTATGGAACGCGAAGGCACCTCACCAGCGGCGGCCAGGGCGCGCATGCTGACGCTCGACTCGAAAGGGTTAGTGCTGACGAATCGCTCCGGGCTGGAGCCGTATAAACTGGAGTTCGCCCAGGATCCCACGTGCGTGGCGAGCTGGAAAACCAAGAGTGCGATTCCCGACCTACTCGAAACCGTGCAAAGCGGGAAGGTCACGGTCTTGCTCGGGCTTTCCGGGCAACCCGGCGCGTTTCCAGAGGAGGTCGTGCGGGCGGTCGCCGCGAACACGCCACATCCCGTGGTCTTCGCGCTCTCGAACCCGACGGCGAATTGTGAAGTGAACCCGGTGGATGTGTATCGGTGGACCAATGGTCAAGCCATTGTCGCGACGGGCAGCCCGTTTCCGCCAGTGCAGCATAATGGAAAATCATATCCGGTTGGACAAGGGAACAACGCTTTTATTTTCCCCGGTCTCGGCTTGGGCGTGCTGCTCAGTGGCGCGCGTCGGGTGACGGACAATATGCTAACCGCGGCAGCCGTGGCGCTCAATGCCTACACCGACGATGAACGTATTGCCCAAGGCGGAGTCTATCCTCGGATTGATCAGATTCGTGAAGCGAGCAAGTACGTCGCGGTCGCGGTGATTCGCCAAGCGATGGCGGATGGCATGGCGCGCAATGAAGTGCCGGACAAGGACTTGGAGCACTTCGTTGAGAGTGGCATGTGGAAACCCCAATATCTGCCGATCCGCCGGAAACGCGGGTGAAATAAGCGGGTCAAGCTGGAGACCTAAGACGCAGAAGGGCGCAGTAGTCAGACAGCGCTCACCCGGCTCACTCAGCGTTTCCTCAAACGAATTCTGCCCGGTTCGACAATGACTAAGTTTCCGACGATATCCTCATCCTCCAGGCTCTGGACAGCCTGGAGGATGGCCGTGTTCAACTTGGGAGTTGGTATTTCGTTTGGGAATCGAGCGACGATAATGCCGGAGTGGGAGCCAAGCGGGAAACGAAGGATGTTGCCGAAATCGAGATCTCCGCTAAGCAAAACAAAGACATGCGAGACAGCGTAGGTGAAGATGTCCTCGTCTGGACTCTTGCGCATGCCGATATCGCGGACGTCTTCTGCCTCGAAGCCAGCGGCACGCAGAAGTCGGGCTAACGAACGTGGAAGGTCAGCATCGACTAAGAAACGAGACATCTTACTCCACGATGCGAATATGCTCCTCCGCAACCACGCGGGCAGCATACGCGAGGGCTGCAAGCACCTCCTCGCGCGTCAATGCATACTCCTCCATAACCTCTTCGATGCCCATACCTCCCGCGAGCTTGCCGACCACAAGGTCTACGGGTATCCGGGTTCCCTGAATCACGGGTTTCCCGAAACGGATTTTTGCATCCACAGTGATGCGCGGTGCGATCTCGGTCATAGGAGAAACTCCTTTGGTGGGGCGAATCGTCGCAAACCGAACGGGGAACGTCAAGGAGTGCGCTCCCTCTTTTCAATCATCATGCCGCCGCACCTTGCAAGTCAAGGCGGATGGTGTCAAGAAAGAACCCGCTGTGTTCCAAGTTCCGACTACTGGATAGGTGAAGGAGGAAATACCAATGGACTCGCTCCGCGGCAAAGTCGCGATTGTCGGGGCCGCCGACACTGAAGTTGGCGTGGTGCCCCATTTGAGCGCCACGCAACTCTACGTCAAAGGCGCGAAACTCGCGCTGGAAGATGCCGGCATCACCAAGGATGAGGTGGACGGCTTGATTACCTGTACCTCGTTTGTCGAACCCTACATGTACCATGCGGAGATGATCGCGGAGTACATGCAAATCTTCCCCCGCTATTGTCTCAATGTGGCGACGGGCGGTGGGACGACCCTGGCGATCATGCACCACGCCGCCTCGGCCATCGCGACCGGTGTCTGCAACACGGTCTTGATTACCATGGCCGACAACATGTTGTCCGGCCTCTCGCGCGACAAGGCGATTGAAGCGATGTCCACCGCCGGGCACGCGCAATTCGAGCGCCCGTATGGCCCCCCGATTCCCGGTTTCTATGCCATGCTCGCGCAAGCCCACATGCACGCCTATGGCACAACTAGTGAGCAGTTGGCGGCCGTGGCCGTGGCCTGCCGTAAGCATGCGTCGATGAACCCCGCCGCGCAGATGCGGCAACCCATCACCATTGATGATGTCGTGAACTCGAAGATGATCGCGCATCCGCTCCATCTGCTTGACTGTTCACTGGTGTCGGATGGCGGCGCGGCGATCGTGATGACCTCGGCGGAACGGGCCAAGTCGTTCAAGAAAAAACCGGTCTACATGCTCGGTGTCGGAGAAGGCCATTCGCATGAACACCTTAGTCAGGCGCGCAGTTTGACGACCTCGGCGGCGAAGGAAGCTGGTGCACGCGCGTATGCGATGGCTGGGCTTGAACCAAAGGACATCGACGTGGCCGAACTGTACGACTGTTTCACGCCCGTCGTGATTATCGAACTGGAAGACTTGGGATTCTGTCCAAAAGGCGAAGGCGGACGGTTTGTCGAGGGCGGGCGCATCGAACTCGGCGGCGAGCTGCCAATCAACACGCATGGCGGACTCATGTCACACTGTCACCCCGGACACCCCGGCTCATTGTTTTCCATTACCGAAGCCGTGCGTCAGCTTCGTGGCGAATGTGGGCCGCGGCAAGTCAAGGATGCCGAGATCGCGTTTGTCCACGCGCAAGGCGGCATCATGTCCACGCATTGCAGCATGATCTTGGGAAAGGAGAGCAACTAATGGCAGCGCCAGGAGTCCGGCCGGTTCCCGTGCCAACCAAGGAAACCCAACCGTATTGGGATGGATGCAAGCGACACGAATTGCGCGTGCAACAATGCGCGGCGTGTGGGCACCATCAGTTTTATCCGCGCCTCTATTGCACGGCGTGCATGAGTGACCGCGTCGAGTGGGTCACAACATCAGGCCGTGCCACGGTGCTGTCGTACACGATTGTTTACCGTCCGGTGACCCAGGCGTTCGCGGGCGACGTGCCGTATGTCGTGGCGCTCGTGACCCTCGCGGAAGGGCCGCAGATGATGACCAACATCGTCGGCTGTGAACCGGAGAAAGTGCATATCGGTATGCCCGTCCAGGTGACGTTCGATGATTGGACGGAGGACATCGCGATACCAAAGTTCAAACCGGTCTAGCCTCACGCCCTGAGAAAGGATTGACACAGTATGACGGAATCAGTGCTCCACATTGAAAAAAACGACGGGGTCGTCCTCCTCACTTTGAACCGCCCGCACGCGATGAACGCGCTCTCGCATGAACTCCGCGAGGCGATTGTTCATACCTTCTCCGAGTTACAGACCGATGACACCACGCGGGTGGTGATTCTCACTGGCGCGGGCAAGGCGTTTTGCGCTGGGATGGACCTCAAGGAGTTGAGTATGACCGGGCTGGCACCCAAGGGATCGCAAGGGGCGGTGCGTGGGGACGACGATATTCTGCGCGCGATCACCGCGTTTGACCGCCCGATCATCGGAGCGATCAACGGCTTCGCTATCACCGGTGGTTTCGAGCTAGCGTTGGCGTGTGACATTTTGGTCGCCTCGACGGAGGCCCGATTCGCTGATACCCACGGACGTGTCGGTGCGATGCCGGGCTGGGGATTGAGCCAAAAGCTCTCACGGACAATCGGTGTATATCGCGCCAAGGAGTTGTCGTTGACGGGCAACTTTCTATCCGCCGAAAAAGCCGAATCCTGGGGGCTGGTGAATCGCGTGGTCGCGCCCAATGAGTTGTTGCCGACATGCCGGACCCTGGCGAACGACATTCTGTCGTCGCTGCCGGACATGGTCCGTCGGCTCAAACGAGTGATTGATGACGGCTACGCGACAACATTGGCGCAGGGGATGGAAGTTGAATACGATGCGTGGCGTGAACAAGTGAAACAGGCGACGCCAGAAGCCATTGCCACGCGGCGCGAGAGTCTTCAGCAGCGCGGGCGCGTGCAGCGGTCGTAGGAAAAATCAAAAGGCAAAAGGCAAAAGGCAAAAATGGGGAAAAGGCTGAGACTTGAAACTTGAGGCTCGAAGTTTCTTGACCTTGGACTTTGGACCCGTCCCCTCCCCGGAACCTGAAACCCGAACCCTGAAACCTTTTTTATGTCGTGGCAACGCGAAGTTGACGGAATCAACCAACGCAAGACCCTCGCGCGCGAGCAGGGTGGAGCGGAGTCCGTCGCCCGCCAACACGCGCAGGGACGGCTCACTATTCGTGAGCGGATTGCTGGACTCGTGGACGCGGACTCCTTCCGAGAACAAGGTCCGATCGCTGGTTACTCGGAAACTGACGAACAGGGTGAGCTGCGAGCCTTCACACCAGGCAACTATCTCCTGGGCTTCGGCAAAATTGACGGTCGCCCGTGTGTCGTCGGCGGTGAGGATTTCACGCTGAAAGGCGGCTCTCCCTCACCCGCCGGACTGCGCAAGAGCGTCTTCGCCGAGGAGTTGGCACTGCGTTATCGCGTGCCACTGATTCGCTTTCTTGAGGGTGGCGGTGGGAGCGTGCCACGCGGCGCGGGCAAAAGTTCCGGTGGCGGTGGTGGCGACGCGGTCAATGCCCCATTGCGGTTCATGTCGATCATGCAGGTGATGAGCACGGTTCCGGTGGCCTCGGCGGCGATGGGACCAGTGGCCGGACTGCCCGCGGCGCGGTTGGTCGCATCCCATTTTTCCGTGATGACACGAACGACCGCGCAGGTGATGGTTGGAGGTCCCGCGCTGGTCGAACGTGCGTTTGGGCAGGCGATCACGAAAGAGGAACTTGGCGGCGCCCAGGTGCATGAATCGAGCGGCGTGGTGGACAATGTGGCCGAGGACGAATCCGACGTATTCCGACAGATTCGGCGCTTCTTGAGTTACCTGCCCAGCAACGTCTGGGAAGCTGCTCCGGCTCTGCCGTGCGATGATGATCGCCATCGCCAAGAGCCGGAGTTAATTAGCATCGTCCCGCGCAATCGCCGCCGCAGCTACGCCATGCGGCGCATTATCGAGAGTGTCGTTGATCGCCACTCTTTTTTTGAGTTGGCACCGCTCCATGGGCCCTCGCAGATTACCGGCCTCGCCCGTCTGTACGGCCACCCGGTCGGCATCTGGGCCAATGATCCGGCTTGGTCTGCCGGGTCGATGACCGCCGATGCCGCGCGGAAAGTGCGACGCTTCGTCGATCTCTGTGACACGTTTCATCTGCCGATTGTCGCGCTTGTCGATGAGCCCGGATTCATGATTGGGCCCGAAGCGGAACAGGCGGCGACAATTCGGCATGGCGCGGCCACGCTGTTCGCGGTCATGCAATCGACCGTGCCGTGGGCCTCGGTGATTATTCGCAAAGTCTACGGTGTGGCGGGCGCGGCGCACTTTGGGCCTGATGGCATGGTGTTCGCGTGGCCCTCGGCTGAGAGTGGGGCATTGCCGATTGAAGGGGGCGTCGCGGTCGCCTATCGCCGTGAGATCGCCGCCGCGTCTGACCCGGAGGCAAAACGTCGCGAGATCGAGGATCAGCTCGCCAGTCAACGTTCACCCTACGCGCGAGCGGAAGCCTTTAACGTCAACGATCTGATTGATCCTCGTCACACGCGACCGGTCTTGTGCGATTGGATCGACTGGATTCAGCCGCGGTTGCAGGCGCATCGGGGGGTACGGGCGTATACCGTTAGGCCGTAACCGATTGCCCTTCTGGACAATGGGATTAAGTTGGGAGACTCTGAAAGTTCCCTCTCCCGGATGGGAGAGGGCTAGGGTGAGGGGGATCAAGTGATCTTTCCTTCGTTGAATCACGGTGAGGTGGTCAGTATCCAAGACGATCATTTCCGTGTTCGTGGAGTGTGGGCTCGCCGATACGCCTGGCCTGCCGCGACAATACGGTCAAACAGCGGGTCATTTTTGAACTGACCCGCTTGTTCCTCCCACCACGGCGCTTGTATTGCTTTTGTCGCCACTTTCAAGGCGGTTTGGACTTTTCGCAGCTCTTTTTCCAAAACTGTCACCCGTTCCGCCAAATCGACAATCGCTGGTTGCATAACGGCTCTCCTTATTAGAGCAAGCACCCACACTCGAAGTGCGAGAGAAAACGCACGGTCGAGTGCCCTGCGTTCACCCTGCGATCACAATCTTGCCAAAATGCGCCGCGCTTTCCATGAGGCTTAATGCTTCACGGGCCTGCGTGAACGGAAACACGCGGTCGATCACCGGCTTCACCTGTGACACTTCCATCGCTCGATTCATCGCCTCGAACATCTCCCGCGAGCCGACGTAGATGCCTTGGAATCGCAGTCCCTTCATCAGGATCGAGTACGGACTGATTTGTCCACCAAGGCCGGAGAGAATGCCAATCAGACTGATGGCCCCGCCCACGCGCGTGGCTTGGAACGACTGCTCCAACGTCCCGGCTCCGCCGACTTCAATGACATGATCGACGCCCGCGCCATTGGTGAGTTTCAGCGTCTCCTTGCCCCACATCGGCGTGGTTTTGTAATTGATCGTCGCCCAGGCCCCCAGCTTTTTCGCGCGGGCCAGCTTTTCGTCGCTGCTCGACGTGACAATCACCCGCGCGCCACTCATCACGGCGAACTGCAAGGCGAAGATCGATACACCACCAGTCCCTTGCACGAGAATCGTATCGCCGGCTTTCATGCCGCCTTTTGGCACCAGCGCTTGCCACGAGGTGACCGCGGCGCACGGCAACGTTGCTGCCTCTTCGTAGGACATGTATGGCGGAATCGGCACGATCCCATCTTCATGTAGCACCACCTGCTCCGCCAACATGCCGTCAATGGAGCCCCCAAGCGCGGACGAAAAATGCTGAGCGAGAATGTCACCGCTCAACCAATTCTGAAAGAAGATGCCCGCCACGCGGTCACCGGCTTTGACCCGCGTGACGCTAGGGCCAACTTTCAGCACTTCGCCCGCACCGTCGGAGCAGGGAATGAGCGGGGTTTTCACGCCACGCTCATTCCCATGCTTCACCGTCATAAAATCCCGATAATTGAGCGACACGGCTTTCACTCGGATGAGAATCTGTCCTGGCCCTGGGGTGGGGTCGGTCTGCTCGGAGAGGGTGAGCTTGTCGATGCCAAATGCGTCCTTGATTTGCCACACTTTCATTGGGGGTCCTCCTGTGTCGGTTGGTTACGGTTGCTGACTTGAGCGAGCAACGTGCTGTTACAGTAAGCGTTCAGCCGTCAGTTGTCAGCTTTCAGCAAAACAAGGTGATTCGCACCTTGGAGCCTCTCATGTGTGAGACGTTGGACTCGCTCTTCTTGTGTTTTCTTGGCTGGCTGAAAGCTGAGCGCTGAGAGCTGAACGCTGACAATCTATTTTGCGGCTGAAGCGGAATTTTCGTACTCGGTATCCACGGGCAATTCCGGTGACTTCGCCGCGAGGACCGCTAAGCGATCGCAGCGTTCATTCTCCGGGTGGCCAGTGTGTCCTCGGATCCACTCGAAACGGACCTGATGTGTATCACAGAGATCAAGGATCGTTTCCCACAGGTCACGATTTTCCGCCGGTTTTTTATCCTGACGACGCCAGCCGTTCGTGCGCCAGCGCCGCGCCCAGCCCTTTTCGATCGCGTTGACCAAATAGGAGGAGTCGCTGATGAGCCGGACTTGGCAGGGCTCTTTCAACGCCGCTAAGCCACGGATCGCGGCCATCAGTTCCATGCGATTGTTCGTGGTCCGTCGGTATCCACCGGAGAGTTCCTTGCGAGATTCCCCGTACATTAAAACGACGCCATAGCCGCCCGGTCCCGGATTTCCGAGGCACGCGCCATCGGTATATATCGTGATGCTTTTCATAGGTGCCAGAAGTGTCGCGCTTTGGTAAGCCCTCTGTGATCCCCCTCACCCTGACCCTCTCCCAACCGGGAGAGGGAACCTGGAAGCAATCTCTCTACTCTCAGCGAACTTGAACGTCAAACCTTATTGGCTCGACAACTCAAATCTCATAACTCGAAACTGCCCAAGCCCCCAAGCCCGCCCTCTTTGGCATTCCCTCCACGGTGTGCTAGGTAGTCCGCCACAGCGACAAGGAGGACATGAGTATGGCATTACCACTCGCGGGGATTCGGGTGCTCGACATCGCCAGTATGTTGGCTGGCCCCTATGGCGCGACCATGCTTGGTGACATGGGCGCCGACGTGATTAAAATCGAGCCGCCATACGGCGATGAGTCGCGCGCCATTGGCCCCAAGGTCGAGAACGATAGTGGCTTTTTCGTCGGCATCAATCGCAACAAACGCGGCATCGTTCTTGACCTGACCAAACCGGAAGGCAAGGAACTGTATTTCCGCCTCGTGCGTACCGCCGACGTCATTGTCGATAATCTCCGCCCTCAAGCCAAAGCGAAACTCGGCATCTCTTACGAGGAAACGTGCAAATATAATCCGAAGATCGTCTGTATTTCCGTGAGTGCCTTTGGTCAGGACGGGCCGTATGGCGGACGACCGGGCATCGACCCGCTTGCCCAAGCCTTGAGCGGCTTCATGAGCGTCACCGGCGAAAAAGACCAGAAGCCACTCAAAGCCGGACCCGCTATCGCCGATGCCACCTGCGCCAATCTGGTCGCGTATGCCGCGATGCTGGGGCTGTGGACCCGCGAGCAGCAAGGGATCGGACAACAGATTGAAGTCTGTCTAGTGGATGGCTTGATCCATGTCCAGCCGGCACAAGTCGGTCAGTTCTTCCTCAAGAACTATGTCCAACCCCGCGTGGGCAACGCGAGCGCGTTTTATGCGCCGTATGGCACATTCACTTGTCGTGATGGCCGCGACATCCAGATCGCCTCCTTCAATAACAAGTTCTTCCACAATATCTGCCGCGCGATCGAGCGTGAGGATTTGACCACCGATCCGCGCTTTACGACCGCCGAGGATCGCCTCGCGCGGGAGGCGGAGTTGAACGCGGAGATTCAGGCCGCGTTCGCGAGAAAAGACTCTGACGAGCTGATGCGTCGCTTGATCGCCGAGGATGTGATGGCCGCGTCAGTCAATTCCTACGAGCAGACCTTCGCGGACCCGCAAGTGCAACACAATCAGATGGCGGTCGAGGTCACTCATGCGCGCGTCGGCAAGGTGAAGGTGGGTGGGATTCCGGTCAAACTCAAGAAGACGCCAGGCGCGGTCCGTCTCGCGCCGCCCGTCCTTGGGCAACATACCCGCGAGGTGCTGCAAGAACTTGGCATCAACGACGCGGAGATGGAGAAGTTGCGACAGCAGGGAGTGGTGAAGTAGTTAAGAGTTGAAAATTAAGAGTGACGAACAACGGGTGACGAATACAAGACTGTTCCACTCCATATGTATGAAACGATGAGAAGGGAATGACATGCCACGTGCATCAGAAGCGATCGTGCAAGCGTTGAAGGAAGCCGGAATATCGACCATCTTCGGTATCCCCAGTATTCATAACATCGGGCTCTATGACGCCATCCGCCGCGATGGGTCGTTCCGTCACATTGTCTGTCGGCACGAAGCGGCGGCGACGCACATGGCCGATGGCTATGCGCGCGCCAGTGGTGGGACGAGTGTCATTATTTCCTCCACCGGACCTGGCGCTGGGTTTACGCTTTCGGCCTTGCAAGAAGCCTGGGGCAGTTGCTCGCCGGTGTTGATGATGACGTCGAACATTGATGCCGCCAAAATCGGCCAAGGGCTCGGCGTGCTGCATGAACTGGAGGAGCAAACCTCGCTCTTCCGTACCGTGACCAAAGCCACGTATTCTCTGCGTGCCGGCGATGATCCCTACACCACCATGAAACAGGCACTCGCCCTCACGCGGAGCAATAGGCCCGGTCCAGTTTATATGGAGGTGCCACACGATCTGTGGGGCAGCGAAGTCACCATCCCAGCATCCTCCCCACGGAATGAACAAGCGGCCCCATTGCCCTCACGCCTGGACGAAGCGGTGGCATTGCTGCGTCGCGCGA
>JABFSC010000497.1 GCA_013140885.1 Deltaproteobacteria bacterium
GTGGAAAGAAGCCAGAATGGGGGGTCTTTGTCATGTTGGGCCAGCGCGGCAGTGCGACTGAGACGCAGCGTCAAGCCGTCCAGCGTTGGTTGACAACTCGGCCAGAGATCACAACAAGTCAGGTGGGATCACTCGTCGATGCCTGGTATTCCGCCTAACGCGACACCACGCCGCAACGCCGCCTGGAGGCGACTTCGAAAACGCCGAGAGGTCGCGTGTGGATGGCGCGCGGTGAGTTTGAGCGTAAAGCGTCTCGAAAGGTCCACATGAAGATTTCCGTTGCTCCACTTACGCCAGAGCGCTGGCCAGATATTGAAATCTTATTCGCCAGCAAAGGTTGCTCGTTTGCGCGCACCTGTTGGTGCATGGACTACCGGCTCAGTGGCGGGCGGCCTCCTCTCGAATCTGGGCAAACCCGCGCTGAAGCCAATCGGGCAGCGTTGAAGAAGTTGGTCGAGACGGGGACGAGTCCTGGACTTATTGGATACCGAGGCACCACGCCAGTAGGTTGGATTTCCATTGCCCCTCGCGAGGAATACGCGCGGCTCAAACGTTCATCGGTAATGAAAGCCGTGGATGACCAGCCGGTCTGGTCCGTGATCTGCCTTGTCGTCCCGTCGGAGTATCGAGGCCAAGGAATCGCCCACGCTCTCCTTCAGGCCGCCGTCGTTTACGCGAAAAAGCGCGGCGCCTCACTGATTGAGGCGTATCCTATCGATAAGCCAAGCCGCTCGAATGATAGCTTTATGTGGTTTGGGGCAAAGTCCATGTACGACAAGGCCGGATTCGAAGAGGTAGCACGCCGTAAACCACAGCGCCCAATAGTTCGATTGAAAGCCAGATAGCGGAATCATGGCGGAGTCGAGAACAGTTCGGAGTTCGGAGTCTGGAACAGTTCGGAGTCTGAAGACGCCGAACTCCGAACTGCCCCCAACTTCGAACTGTCCTTATTTTCGTCTGCTAATTCCCGCCGTGCTTCGCCACCACATCATTAGCGAAACGCTCCATCGCATTGGTGATATTACGATCCCGTAACGCGTGCATGTTAATCAACAGACGCTGGATGCCCAGCTCTTCATACACCGCGAGACTCTCAACGCCCTCGCGGTGATAATTCCAATAGGCGGTAATCTCCAGGTCACGTGGGTTGCGCCCCTGCTTGGCGCACTCTTCGTGCAGCGCGCGCATGTGCGTGCGATAGTCGTCGAGGTCCTTGCCAATGACATACCAGCCATCGCCGTAACGCACGGTGCGGCGAATCGCCGAGGGACTAATGCCACCAATCACCAGCGGCACGCCTCCGGCCTGCGCGGGCTTGGGGCGCATCATGAAGTTTTGCCACTGCACGAACTCACCCTGAAAATTGACCTCTTCTCCACTCCAGACCGCCTTGAGCGCGCGCAGATATTCATCCGCCCGTTTGCCACGACGCTCGAACGGGACGCCAATCGCGGTGAACTCTTCCTTCAACCAGCCAATGCCCACACCGAGCATTAGCCGCCCTTTCGAGAGATGGTCAATCGACGAGGCCCATTTGGCGAGATAGAGCGGACTCATCTGCGGCAGAATGTTGACCCCTGTCCCCAGTCGTAGACGGGTGGTGGCCGACGCGATAAAGGTCAACGCCACCAGCGGATCAATAATCGCGGCATCGGGTGGGAATGGCAGCTTCCCATCGGGGTTATACGGATACACCGACGTATACGTCTTGGGAATGATGACGTGTTCCGCCGTCCACACGGATTCATAGCCCAAGGCTTCCGCGCGTTGCACGAACGGGATCACCACGTCAGGGTCAGCGAACAGATGCAGGTTGATGGGCACAATGCCAAATTTCATAAACGTCCTCCAATTGCGGGGCACAGCTCTGAGAAAGAAAGCGTATGGAAGATGTCATTATTGATGTCGTTGTCAATGGGCGCGTCCTCCCGCCAGGGGAAATTCCAGCGGCGGTCACGCGGGTCATCGCGGCCACGCTGACCACGGATGCGCCGCCACAAGAGATTGAGCACGACGGAGTGCGCTATTGGTGGGCGGTGCGTCCCTGTGTCTACCCCTAAAAGGTGCACGCCTTTGCTTGCGCTTCTCCGAAGGCGGTGGTAAGGCGGCAGCATCCTTGCCTCTGCGCAAGGGAAACGGAGGTCGCGATGATTAAAAATATCCTCCTCGCCCTCGACGGCTCCGAGCACTCCCGAACGGCACTGCGCTATGCGCTGTGGCTCGCGACACAGTTTCGCGCCCACATATCCGGCCTGCACGTTATTGATATCGTCTCGGTCGAAGGCCCATTTTTTCAGGACCTCTCCGGTGCGTTCGGGTTTGAGCCCTATCTTGATGTCGCCGGCAAAGTGCGCCAGGCGCTGCATGATCGCGGTCAGTTTCTCTTGCAAGAATTCTCCACCACATGTCAGGAGCAGGGGGTTTCTTGCGAGACGGCGCTGGTCACCGGGATTGTCGCGAACGAAATCAGCGAGCGCGCGCGCACCGCGGACCTCGTCATCATTGGACATCGGGGGACGAACGAACAATTTTCGACTGGTCTGCTCGGCGGCACGGCGGAAAGCATCACGCGCAAAAGCCCACGTCCAGTGTTCATCACGCCGATGCAATTTCAGCCACCCAGTAAGCCGTTACTCGCCTATGACGGCAGCGCACGGGCCAGCACGGTCATGCACAGCGCCGCTGAGTTTTGTTCGGCGCTGAATCTCCCGTTGACGGTGTTGACCGTCACTCCGCGTGAAAAGAGTGGTGAAGAGAAAATTCTGGAAGAGGCGCGGCACTATCTCGGCTCGTATGACCTCACGCCGACGCTGCTGTCAGTGACGGGCCACGCGAATCAACGCATTATCGAGTATCTCAAGGAACACGGGCACGATCTGCTGTTCATCGGCGCGTATGGCCATAGTCGCATCATCGAGATGGTGCTGGGCAGCACGACGGAGTACGTGCTGCGCAATGCGCCGTGTCCAGTGTTTTTGTCGCGCTGAAGAGCGCGATCCGCCAACACCTCACCCTTGCGACGGCACCCATGCGCCGCTAAGATTCGCCGACTCAACAATTTCTTTAACAATACTTTGCCAACCGTGGAGGATGAATGCGGTATCCGCTACATGTAACGACTGACATGATGAAGTGGCAGGCTAAGAACAAGCTGCAAGGCCGGAAACGGTATCCCGTGGTCTTGATGCTGGAGCCACTCTACACCTGTAACCTCGCCTGCGTCGGCTGTACCCCGGAACGCCATTCCGGCGATCTCAAGGATCGCTTGACCCTCTCCGAGAGTCTGCAAGCCGCCGATGACTCCGGCGCTCCCATTGTCTCGATCTGCGGTGGTGAACCCACCATTTATCCCGAACTGCCAGAACTGGTGAGCCAGCTGATTGATCGCAAACGCCACGTCATCATTTGCACCAATGCCCTGTTACTCGAACGCTTCTTCAGCAAATCTCAGCCGCATAAACGGGTGACCATCAACGTCCATCTTGATGGCATGCGCGAGACCCATGACTTCGTCTGCGCGCGTGAAGGCGTGTTCGATAAAGCCATTGAGATGATCAAGCTGGGCAAGCAGCTCGGCTATACGGTCTGCACCAATACGACCGTCTATAAAGAGACCCAGATGGAAGAGATCGAGCAGATGTTCGCGTTGCTCACGACGCTGGGGATCGACAACATGCTCGTCTCTCCTGGCTATCACTACGAGAAGGTGCAAGACGATCACTTTCTCTTTCGTCAAGAGATTCACCAAAAATTCCGCCGCGTGCTGGAACTCTCCAAAAAATATCGCCTCGGTTCGACGCCGCTCTTTCTCGAATTCGCCGCCGGGGAACGCGAATATCCCTGCACGCCGTGGGGCAATGTCACCCGCACCCCCTTCGGCTGGAAAGGCCCCTGCTACTTGATTGGTGAGAAGTATTTCAAGACCTGGGACGAGTTCTGGAACGGGGTGGACTGGAACTATTGGGAAACCCGGCGCGACCCGCGCTGTCAGAACTGTCTCATGCACTCAGGCTTTGAAGCCTCGGTGACCCGCACCTTCCCCGAAAGCACCAAGGATGTCGTGAAAATGGCCCGCTGGATGTTTTCGTAGGAGGACGTGACGAACATGGCTGTGATGAAGGTCGCGCGGCTCTACGATTCCTCGGACATTCGCTTCGAGGATGAACCGATTCCACAAGTTGGCCCCGGTGAAGCGCTGGTCAAGACTCGTGCCTGTGGCATCTGCTCCGGCGATGTCATGGGCTGGTACATGAAGAAGAAAGCGCCGTTGGTGTTTGGGCACGAACCCGCGGGCGAAATCGTCGCGGTCGGCTCAGGCGTGACGGATGTTCGCCCCGGCGATCGGGTCTTTGTCCATCACCATGCGCCCTGTTTCACCTGTCGCGCGTGTCAACGTGGGGAATTCGTGCAATGCGCCACCTGGCGCTCGTCACGCATCGTGCCTGGTGGCATGGCGGAGTATTTTCTTGTCCCCAAGGAAAATCTTGCTGGCGATACGTTGCGACTCCCGGACGATCTCTCGTTCGCCGACGGTTCGTTGGTGGAACCTGCCGCGTGTGTGGTGAAGTCACTGCGCAAGTCCGGACTGCAAGGCGGGGAGAGCGTGTTCATTATCGGGCTGGGCATCATGGGCCAGCTTCATGTCGCGCTGGCGCGGCAGGCCAATGCTGGACAGATTATCGGCACCGATTTCGTGGCGTATCGGCGCGAGAGAGCCCAGCAGCTTGGCGCGGACATCTCCTTCGATCCCGCGCAAGGGGATGTCGTCGAGCAATTGCGTGCGTACACAAAAGGGGCAATGGCGGAAGTCGTGATTGTTGGCCCAGGGTCCGTGGAAGCCATGGAACTAGGTCTCAAATGCGTGGCCAAAGGCGGAACGGTGGTGCTGTTCACGACCAGCACCCCAGAGGCGCGGCTGGCGGTTTCTCCTTACGATCTCTATTTCAACGAGATTCGCTTGATCCCCAGCTATTCCTGTGGACCGAACGATACTCGCGAGGCGCTCCAGTTGATTCGTGACGGAGTGGTCACGGCGGACAAATTCATTACCCACCGCTATCCATTCGCGGCGTTGCACGACGCCTATCGGACCGCGTCCGAAGCTCGCGACTCCATCAAAACCATTATTGAGTTTGCGTAGACGGCGCGAAAAATCCGCACAAAAAAAAAGCGGCGCTTCCAATATGGAAGCGCCGCTTTGTCAAAGAACGATCACCCGGAATCTACTTATTCATATCTCCCGTGACCCTGCCCTCCATACGAGCGGCAGCATCTTCGGCTCTCTTCACCGCGGCTTCAACCCGCGCGGCTGCGGCTTCCGCCCGCCTCGCCGCCTCTTCGGAACGACTTGCAGACGCACTCGCCGCTTGCGCGGATGCCGTCCAGGTATCGTTTGGTGGTGAGGATTGTTTCGCCGCGCATCCCGAACCAAGCACCGCTAGCAATGCGCCTGCCGCGATTCCAGTTGTTATCTTGCGCAAGTTTTGCATTCTACTTACCCCTTTCTTGAGGAGGACCGCGTTATCAGAATCCCATCACGCGGAATTTACTTTCGCATGCCTTTCATGGTCATGGCTTCGATGCGCGAGGCGGCGTCTTCGGCCCGCTTCGCGGCGGCTTCCACCCGCGCTGCCGCGGCTTCAGACCGTTTCGCCGCCTCTTCTGACCGACTAGCCGAAGCACTGGCCGACTGAGCGGCGGCCGTCCACGTGTCTTGTGGGGGTTGCGAAGCCGTGCATCCCGATCCAATGACGGCCAACAACGCGGCTCCTGCAACACCAGTTGTGATTTTTCTCAAATTCAACATTCTCCGTACTCCCTTCCTGTTATAATATGGTTATTTTCGCACACTTTGAGGAATCACTCAAACAGTGCGCGTGTCGTGTTCTTTAATAGTCGTCATCCATGTCATCCCCGTGGCTGTGGCCATGTCCCGCATGTCCACCACCCGAGAACGTCTTCTTCTCCGGCTTATCGGCGATCGCCGCTTCGGTCGTAATCATCATCCCCGCCACGCTCGCCGCGAACTGAAGGGCGGAGCGCACGACCTTGGCGGAATCAATCACGCCGGACTTGAACAGATGCTCGAATTTTTCCGTCGCGGCGTTGAACCCGTAATCATCCTTGCCTTCTTTCACGGCATGAATGACCACCGAGGGTTCACCCCCAGCATTGGCCACGATCTGCCGGAGCGGCTCCTCGATCGCGCGGCGCACGATGGCCACGCCTTGGTCACGTCCGTCACCAAACTTGAGCCTATCCAGCGTCTTTTGCGCGCGCACCAGCGCCACACCACCACCAGGAACAATGCCTTCTTCCATCGCCGCTTTCGTCGCGTGCATGGCATCATCGACGCGCGCCTTGCGCTCTTTCATCTCCACTTCGGTCGCCGCGCCAATTTTGATGACTCCAACGCCACCCGCCAATTTCGCCAACCGCTCTTGCAGCTTCTCACGGTCATAGTCCGAGGTCGTCCCGTCAATCTGGGAGCGAATCTGCTGTACACGGCCTTGAATCACGTCTTTCTTGCCCGCTCCACTCACTACCGTGGTGTTGTCCTTATCCAGGATGATTTTTTTACAGCGGCCAAGATCAGCCAGGGTGACGGTTTCCAGCTTCATGCCGAGTTCCTCGGCGATCACCTTGCCGCCGGTGAGAATCGCTAAATCTTCAAGCATCGCCTTGCGCCGATCCCCGAAGCCTGGAGCTTTCACCGCGGCGCAACGGAGCGATCCCCGGATTTTATTGACCACGAGGGTCGCGAGCGCTTCGCCATCGACGTCTTCCGCCACCAAGACAATCGGATGTCCGCTTTGCGCGGTTTGCTCAAGCAGCGGCAGCAGATCGCGCATATTCGAGATTTTCTTCTCGTAGAACAGAATGTACGGATCATCCAACTCGGTCGTCATACGTTCCGGGTTGGTCACGAAGTAGGGAGACAAATACCCACGATCAAAACGCATGCCTTCAACCACATCGAGCGTGGTCTCAAGCCCCTTGCCTTCTTCAATGGTGAGGACGCCTTCCTTGCCGACTTTATCCATCGCTTCGGCCAAAATCTCGCCAATGCTCGCTTCGCCATTCGCGGCGATGGTGCCGACCTGAGCGATTTGTTCCTTGCCTTTCACGGCGCGACTCTGGGCTTTCACGCCTTCCACGACTTTCTCGACGGCGGCATCAATCCCACGCTTGATTTCCATGGGATCAAAGCCCGCGGCTTGCAAGCGGAGTCCTTCCCGAAGAATCGCGCGTGACAGCACGGTCGCCGTGGTGGTCCCGTCTCCCGCAATCTCCGAGGTTTTGGTGGCAACCTCGCGGATCATTTTGGCGCCCATGTTCTCGAACTTATCCTCAAGTTCGATCTCCTTGACCACCGTGACGCCGTCCTTGGTAATCACGGGGGCCCCAAAACTCTTCTGAATTAGTACGTTGCGTCCGCGGGGACCCAGGGTGACCTGGGCTGCGTCCGCTAATAGATTGGCTCCTTGCAGGATACCGACCCGGGCCTTTTCATGCAGGTGCACGAGCTTCTTCGACATCCGAAACTCTCCTTTCACATATCGTAGTCATTGTTGCCTCGGCCAAGAGTGACCGAGGCAATGGAAGTTACTCATCTTTTGGTCAATTGCAAGGGTCGCTGGGCGAAATACCGCTTCTTTTACGGAAGCGCGGAAGGCCTGAGCGCCGCGCGGACGGGCTGACCCCCGTGACCGTGCGTGTCTTTTTCCCTGGAAGAGACGACTTGGTCGTGATAATTCGTGAATCCCCATTCGAGGAACTGCTCCGCGCTCTGGAAGCGGACACGGCTACTGCGCCCCCCCAGGACCACCGCGATCAAGCTTAATGACCCACGCTGTGCCGTCGCCACCAAGTTAAACCGTGCCCGTGAGGTAAACCCGGTCTTGAGGCCATTGACCCCATCCACCTTGCCCACCAAGCGATTGGTATTGGGCAACATCTGCGATCCGTCGCGAAAGGGGACTTTGTCGTGCGAGGTCCATTCCAGGACTAAATCGTGCCGTAATAGCGCCCGTGCCAAGGTGACGAGATCACGAGCGGATGAAAAATCCCCCGCGCTGCCATCCGATAGTGGCATGCCGTTCACGGTCTGAAATTCCGTCTGTGACATGCCAAGCTGTTGGGCGCGTCTGTTCATGGCCGCCACGCAGGCCTCGACCGACCCGCGAATACGCTCGGCCACCGCCACGGAGGCATCATTGGCGGATGTGACGAGCATGGCTTGCAGCAGTTCACCAAGCGGGAACTCTTCTCCTTCGCGGAGGCCAATGGTGCGGCCCCGCGCGCTGGTGGCACGCTCGCTCATCACCACTGGCGTTCGGAGCGAGAACCGCTCTCTGTCGATGTCCTCAAGCGCCAACAATCCCACCATCATTTTCGTCAGCGACGCGGCGGGCCATTGTTTATCGATCTCCTCGGCGAGAAGCACCCGGCCATTATCCGCATCGGCGAGAATCATGGACTCGTAGTCTTTCGTGATCACCGGCTCGGATAGTCGCACTACTCGGCTCGGCGCACGACGTGCCCGCCGTGTCAGTCGTGCCGATGCGCGCCGCTGGGAACGGGAAACGACGCGTTTCTCTGGCTTCGCTTTCGCAGGACGGCGCGCGGATCGCACTTCCGGTTTCTTGGCGCGCGCCTCTTGTTTGACTTCTTGAGGAGCTTTCTCGTTTTTCTTGCTGACCTTCGACTTCTGGGTAGTCGAAGCGGTCTGTTTTTTACTCGGCACGGCGGAAATTTTCTTAGTGACCTTTTTCTCGCCCTTTTTCGCCGAAGTGACGTGCTGCTCGGCCTTCGTTTGACGGGCAAGGCTCTGTTCCACCGTGCCACTCACAAAACACACCAATACACCAACAGCAATCGTGATTGTTCGCCATCGCATCCGCATCCACCCTACCTCATCCGCATATATTTCTTCGACTTTTTCTTTTACTTCCACGAGCAAACTCCGATCATGGCGGGGGAAAGATTCAAACGTCAAAGAGGGTGGATGCTAGCATACGCAACGAAAGGGAATCAACTCTTCGCACGGAAGCAAGAGGACACAGGGCGCAATTCGCAGGTTAGCGAGGGGCTTCCGTGGAAGATAACATCGCGTGCAAGGTCCGCAAATCTTCCTTGATGGACCGCAAAAGTTGAAGATG
This sequence comes from Deltaproteobacteria bacterium, assembly GCA_013140885.1. GTDB lineage: Bacteria > Desulfobacterota > Binatia > Bin18 > Bin18 > JABFSC01. The sequence goes on from JABFSC010000497.1 coordinate 9,162, forward strand.
ATCACAGGGTTGTGCGTAGGGAGCAGTGTCGGCAACAGGCAAGGAGAGCGACATTTCCGTGGGTTCCCCGGCTTCGCTATCCTTCAGTTTTTTCTTTGCCCCAGCGATCGTGAACCCTTGTTCATACAAGAGGTCTTTGATCTCTAGGAGCATTTCCACATCGCGCCGACGGTACAACCGATGATGTGAGGGGGTCTTTCCCGGTCTGAGGATTGTAAATTCCGTCTCCCAGTAACGAAGCACGTAGGGCTTGACCCCAACGAGTTTGGCCACTTCGCCGATACGGAAGTAGAGCTTGTTGGGGAGCACGGGTTCCGGCACGAGACACCTGAATTAAGAAAGTTCACCTGGGTTGATAGACTTTTTGAGCACCGGGCTGGGCTTGAAAGAAAGAACCCGGCGGCCAGAAATAACAATTTCCTCTCCAGTTTGCGGGTTGCGGCCTTTGCGAGGCCGTTTCGCGTTAATGATGAAATTGCCAAACCCGGAGATTTTGACTTTCTCACCTTGTTGGAGGCGACCCTTGAGTAGCTCGAAGATCGACTCGACCACATCCGTCGCTTCTTTCTTGGAGAATCCAACCTTTTCGTAGATACTTTCCACAATATCCGCTTTTGTCATGCAACCGCCTCCGTAAAAACTCACCGAGGTTACGCCCTCACCTCAACCCCAAGCGTCTGAACGAGGTGCGCGATGACTCGCGCATGGGCCTCACTCACTTCTCCCGTCGTCAAGGTGCGGTCCGCCGTCCGGTAAGAAATGGAATAGGCAAGACTTTGTTTATCGGGAGGAATCTGACTGCCTTGGTACCGGTCAAAAAGTCGCATACTTTCAATCAGTGGGTGCGCTAAGGTCTGAACGGCATCAATGACGGATTGCACGAGAAGCTCTTTATCCGCCACGATGGCCACGTCGCGCACGACCGTGGGAAACCGAGGCAGCGCTTGGTATTGCGTAACCGGGCGAGCATAGTGAAGCAGGGTAGCGAAGTCAAGCTCAAAAACCCAAGGAGTTTCGCTGATGTCCAACGCCAAGGCATGATCGGGATGCAGCGCGCCAGCCACGCCCACGGATTGCTGCTCAATGAAAATATGCGCGGATTTCCCTGGATGAAGGAACGAGCTATCGGTCGCGCGTTCCCAGCGCATCAGGTGCGCGCAGCCCAATTCCTGACCCACGGCTTCCACGAGGCCCTTGAGATCGGCGAAGTCCACCGCTTTGCCGGACAGTCCTAACCCGACACTCGGCCAGGTGCCATACAGCACCGCCGCCAGGACTAGGCGTTCCCGTCGTTGGTCGATGTTGGTCCGCCCTTTCTCGAAGAAGAACGTTTTGCCGAGTTCGAAGGCGGTAATGCCCGCTTCTCCCTGACGGATATTCAATTGGAGCGCGCGCAACAACCCGCCAAGCACACTGAGCCGCATTTCCGCGCCTTCGGCCGAAAGGGGATTCACGAGGGGAATCGCGATGGCTTCTGGGATGAGCCCTGGAATGAGGGTATTGAGTCGCGTCGAGGTGAAACTGAGATTGAGCATCTCGTGCAACCCTTGCGCGGCGAGGCAGGAACGGACCCGTTGCCCCCAGGACCCGTCGATATCGCGAGTCTTTTCATGTACTTCCGTGCGTGGCAGGACCTCAGGAATCGTTTCATAGCCCCGCAGCCGCGCGACCTCTTCAATGAGGTCGGCTTCCTGTTGGAGATCGGCGCGATACGACGGCGGGGTCACGTCCCACGTGCCACTCCGTCCACGTTTAACTTTCGCGCCCAGGATCCGCATGCGCTGCTCGATCTCGCTGGCCTCAACTGTCACACCGAGAAAACTGTTGACCCGTTGCGCGCGGAGAGGGATGACCGTCGGGGATAAGGGTTGCGGAAATACGTCAATCAATCCCTGGCTGACCTTTCCACCCGCGAGCTGATGGAGCAACGACGCGGCCCGGTCAGCGGCCAGCACGGCACCGAGCGGATCGACCCCGCGTTCAAAGCGATACGAGGCTTCACTGCGGAGGCCCAACCGTCGCGCGGTGCGCCGGACCGTTTCTGGAATGAAATAGGCGCTTTCGAGTAGGATTTCCGTTGTCTGATCGCGCACTTCGGAATTCGCGCCGCCCATGACTCCAGCAACAGCCACCGCGCCGTCACGGTCGCAAATCAGCAGGTCATCGGGAGCCAGTGTCCGCTCCTTCCCATCAAGGGTCAGCATGGTGGTGATGTCACGAGCGCGACGGACGTTGATTTCTTGTCCAGCAAGGGACGGCAGATCAAAGGCATGCAAGGGCTGCCCGCGTTCGAGCATCACATAGTTGGTGACATCGACAACATTATTGAGCGCGCGCACGCCAGCGGCCTCTAGTCGCCATTTCATCCACGCTGGCGAGGGAGAAACCTTCACTCCGGTCACTACGCGAGCGGCGTATCGTGGGCACAGATCAGCATCGGTAATCGACACTCGTGCTTGGTTATGGATAGTCACGCCGCTTTGACGGACACGCGGTTTCGCGGCATGGAGCGGCACATCAGTCAGCGCGGAGATTTCACGGGCAAGACCAAGGACACTGAGGCAGTCCCCGCGGTTGGGCGTAATGGCCACATCAAGAATGGTGTCGCGTAAGCCAAGGATCGCATAGAGGGCTTCGCCCAGTGGCGCATCCTTGGCGAGGATCAGGAGTCCGCGATGGTCATCCGACAATCCCAGTTCGCGTTCCGAGCAGAGCATACCGCAGGAAAGTTGTCCGCGAATTTCAACCCGTTCCACCTGCTGGCCGCCGGGCAAGGTGGCACCTTCGGGGGCCAAGGCGACTTTGTCGTCCACCTGCATATTGCTGGCACCACAGACGACCGGCATCATCTCGCCTCCGGTTGTCACTTGACAGACAGTGAGATGGTCAGACTGTGGATGCGGGTCGATCCGCACGATTTGCGCGACGGTGATCGGGGCCGCGCCTTGCTCGTGAATGCCATCGACTTCCAACCCGGCGAGCGCCAAGCGGTCGGCCAGGCGATCAAGCGACAGTTCGATAGCGACAAACTCGCGGAGCCAATTAAGCGTGACTTTCATAAGAAGACTTGAGACTTGGGTCTTGAGACTCGAAACTTGAAACTTGAAACTTTTTTGGACCTTGGACTTTGGACTTTAGACTTTAAGAAAACTGCCGGAGAAAACGGAGGTCGCTGCCGTACAGCAAGCGAATATCGTCAATGCCGTAGCGCAGCATGGTGATTCGGTCGATGCCCAAGCCAAAGGCGAAGCCCGATACTTTTTCTGGGTCGTATCCCACCGCGCGAAAAACATTGGGATGAACCATGCCAGAGCCAAGAATTTCCATCCACCCCGTGCCCTTGCATACCGCGCAGCCAGTTTTCCGGCCTCCGCAAATCACGCAGCCAATATCCAGTTCCGCGCTGGGCTCGGTGAACGGGAAATAACTGGGACGTAAGCGCACAGGGGTGTTGGGTCCATACATGGCGTGCACGAAAGCGGTGAGCACGCCTTTCAGATGCGCGAAGCAAATATCCGAACCGACCATGAGCCCTTCGAGCTGCACGAACATCGGTGAGTGGGTCACATCGTCATCGACGCGATAGACTGACCCAGGAACAATAATCTGGAGCGGCGGCTGACGGCTTTCCATCGTGCGAATTTGCACTGGCGAGGTATGAGTACGAAGAACGACCTCTGGCCCAACAAAGAAAGTGTCTTGCATCTCCCGCGCTGGATGATCGGCGGGAATGTTGAGAGCGGCGAAGTTGTGGTAGTCGTCCTCAATGTCCGGCCCACGCACGACCTCGAATCCCATGGCGGTAAAGATCGCGATGGTATCATCCAACACTTGCATGAGCGGATGGAGCGACCCGCGCGGACGT
>JABFSC010000608.1 GCA_013140885.1 Deltaproteobacteria bacterium
CCTCAACCCCTGCCTTGGTCGGTCGTGACGCCGAGCTGGCGCAACTGCACGGGTGGTTAGACAAGGCCCAACGTGGTGAGCGCCAAGTTGTGTTCGTGACGGGAGAGCCAGGGATTGGGAAAACCACGTTAGTCAACGCCTTTCTTGCCGACGTTGCAGCCCTCCCCCAGATTCTCATTGGATATGGACAGTGCATTGAAAATTATGGGGCGGGGGAAGCATATCTGCCAATTCTTGATGCGCTTGGCCGTCTGTGTCGTGGCCCAGAAGGCACGTCCCTGATTGCGCTGTTGCACCAGCATGCACCAACGTGGCTCACCCAGATGCCGGCTTTACTCAGTACGGTCGAACTGCAAGCGTTACAGCCACGAGTGCTTGGCGCTACACGTGAGCGGATGCTGCGCGAGCTGGCCGAAGCGCTCGAAGTGCTGACAGTCGAACATACGCTCGTGCTGGTCTTGGAAGATTTGCACTGGGCCGATGCCTCCACGTTGGATTTGTTAGCGATACTGGCACGACGGCCAGAGCCGTCACGGCTGTTGGTCCTCGGGACCTACCGTCCAACGGAACTACTCAGCGATAGCCACCCACTAAGCAGTTTGGTGCATGAACTGCTCGCTCACAAGCTCGGCGCAGAGCTTACGCCAGGGCTGCTTTGCGAAGATGATGTGATTGCGTATCTGCGGCAGCGATTTGCGCGGAGCGTATTTCCCCCGCGCTTGACCGAGGTGCTCTATCACCGCACGGACGGCAACCCACTCTTTTTGGTGAGCATGGTAGATGACTTGGTTGCCCAGGGCGTGATCCTCCAAGCGGATGACCATTGGGTGGTACAGGGCGAGAGCGAGCACCTGGCGACAGCGGTTCCTGAGAGCATCCGCCACTTGGTCGCGCGGCAACGCGAACGATTACAGCCGGAAGAACAGCAGATACTCAGAGCGGCCAGTATAGCAGGGATGGAGTTTTCGGTGGCTGCTGTCGCGGCGGCTTTGGAGACGGAAGTCGTCTCGGTTGGAGAGCGATGCGCGCGATTGGCGGAGCGGCAACAGTTCTTACGGCCAGTGGGTATTGCTGAGTGGCCTGATGGCACCGTAGCCGCCCGGTACGGATTCACGCATGCCTTGTATCAGCAGTTGTCGCACGAGCGGGTGAGCATTGAGCAACAGCAGCAGTGGCATCTCCGGATCGGCGAGTGTAAGGAGGCGGCGTATGGCAGCCGTGCAAGCGAGATTGCCTCTGAACTGGCAGTACACTTTGAACAGGGCCGAAACTTTCAACAGGCGGTTCACTACTTTTTGCAGTCGGGTGAGAATGCCTTGCGGCGGAGCGCGTATCAAGAAACGGTTCTCCAATTGACAAAAGGCCTCAAACTATTGGCGATTTCTGCGGACACTCCACGCCGTATCAATCAAGAACTACACATCTTGACGACCCTCGGCCCGGCATTGATGGCGCTCAAAGGGTATGGCGCATCGGAGGTGGAAAATCTATACAACCGGGCGCGTGAGCTATGCCAACAATTGGGAGAAACTCCGCAGCTCTTACCTGTGCTGGGAGGACTGTGGGTTTTTTACCAAGTGCGGGCGCAATTGCGCACGGCACGTGAACTGGCGGAACAGACTCTTCCCTTGGCACGCAGACTCGAAAGACCAACTGCCCTCATGTATCCCCATATGTGGTTAGGGCAGACGTTATTCTGTCTTGGCGAGTTGGGCTTGAGTCGAGAGCATCTAGAGCAGAGTACACATCTCTACGATCCGCAAAGAGATAGTCCGCATACGACAATTTCCCCACAAGACCCTAGGGAAACCTGCCTTGCGTATATCTCTTGGGCTCTTTGGTTGCTGGGGTATCCGGATCAAGCGCTTGAGAAGAGTGCTCAAGCCTGTGCCTTGGGCGAAGAGGTCAATCATCACTTGAGCTTAGCCCATGCCTTAAATTTTGCCGCTTGGCTTTATCAGGCGCGAAAAGAACCGCAGGCTGTCCAGCACTGTCTGGAGACCGTTATCACGCTATTGGGTGAAGACGGGTCTTCCTATCGCCTTGCCCAGGCAACGATCTTGCGGGGCTGGGCACAAGTCGAACAAGGAGAGATAAAGGGAGGAATCGTTCTCATACAGCAGGGATTATTGACATGGAAGGCGACAGGGGCGGAAGCGTTACGCCCCTGTTATCTTGCACTGCTCGCTGAAGCGTATCACAAGGCGGGGAACACGGGCGCGGCACTTGATGCCTTGACGTCCGCACTTGAACACGTCAACAAAACCGAGGAGCGGTGGTACGAAGCCGAGCTGTATCGGCTCATGGGAGCGACGCTTCGGTTGCAAGAGGCAAATCAACAGTCAACAGTCAAAAGTAGAACCCGATCCCCAAGGCGAAGCCGAGGCCTGTTTCCGCAAAGCTATCGTGGTTGCCCGGCAGCAACAGGCGAAATCGTTAGAACTGCGCGCGACCATGAGTCTAGCGCGGCTGTGGCACGTACAGGGCAAGGGCGTGGAAGCTCACGACATGTTAGCTGTGGTCTACAACTGGTTCACCGAAGGATTCGATACGGCGGACTTGCAAGAGGCGAAAGCGCTGTTGGTGAAATTGACGCTAGGTGGAAGAGTTGAGGAAAAGCTAAAGGAAAAGGTCACTTGATCCCCCTCACCCTCGCCCTCTCCCAGCCGGGAGAGGGAACTTCGGACCCCATTCACTGAATGCCGTTGGATTGATGGGGGGGACGGTCCATTTGACATTCGCAACCCCATCACCCCATCCGCCTCACCAACAGTTCCACAAAATACAGTGCCATCGCCAAGGGGATGAGATACGACAACAACGGAAACGGTTCCGGTGGCGCGACCGGTTGGACAAGGGACGATACGTCAGGACTCAGCGCTCCACCAGTCGCCTGCGCCAGTGCCTCAAGTAACGGCAGATTCGCTTGCGGTTGTGGCACCTCCGCGGCCTGCAGTGGTGGGAGCGTATAGCCGAACGGCCCCAGGCGTTCTCCGGCCGGTGGCGTTATCTCTACCCGATAATCTCCAGCCTTCGTCGTGCGGTAGACTCCTTGATAATGGCCAGGCGCGAGGCGTTGGAGCGAAAGCCCAGCGTTCGTTCCCCCTGGCTCCTGGACGCGGGCCGAAGCCGCCCGTCCTTCTTCGCTGGCACCATACGAGAAGAGATCGACCACTAACCCCGCATCACCGTGGCCGAGCGTAGCCGAGAAGTGCGTGTCCTTTTGCTCTTCCTTGCGCTCAGGCAGACACCACTGCAACGCTTGTGACCAGAATTGGCTAAAGCCTTCCCACCCCACCCACGGAGCCGACCAGCGTCCATTCGCATCCGAAGTGAAGGCGATGGCTTTGCCCTCGCCATACGACCACGACGCCGCCAGCGGTGGGCGTTTGCCATTCGTGCGCAATGAGATATCCGTCCGCGCCCCTGGCTTCGCTTGTGTCTCCACATAACCCTTCAGTGGCGGAAACTCGCGACTGGCCAAGTTTTTCAAGAATGGCGAGTCCGGATTGGGAATAGGCAACAACTCCCGCTCGACCATCGTCTTTTCTTCCGGCTTCTTTTTCTCCCGCAGTTCGTCGATGAAAAGATCGGCGAGCGTTGAGGGGTCGGTCGTATGGTGAAACGCGCCACCCCCATAATCGGCGATGCGCGACATCAGCCGCAGATTGGGCTCTTCACCCACCGCTATCGCGGAGATCACGATTTTTCCTTCGCGGTGCATGGCGGACACGATATCAATGTAATCGCTGCCGCTGCCACCGGTTTCCCCATCAGTGAGAATGATGATGTGCTTGCGGGTCGCGGATTGGCGCTCGATCTGCCGCTTGGCTTCCTCAAGCGCGGGAAAAAGAAACGTGCCGCCCGACGCCTTGAGGCGATTCAACCGATACTCCACGTCTTCACGAATCGTTGACATGAGGCTAAGCGGGATCACCACGAACGGTTCGGTGTCGAAGCCAATGACACCAAAATAATCTTTATCCTTGAGATTCTGCGCGACTGCTCGTGCCCCTTCCTTGGCATAGAGCAATTTTGCTTCTCGCCGCATGCTGCCCGAGGTAT
>JABFSC010000252.1 GCA_013140885.1 Deltaproteobacteria bacterium
ACACTCATCATGGTAATCGTCATGAACACGCTCTCACTCTGCGCCATCGCCAGCAGCGCGGGAAAGGTCAGCACGCCGGCAATCAGTGAAATCAAACTACGATTGCCAAAGCGGTCACCGAGTCCACCGCCAATGAACATCCCAGCGAACGCGGCGAGATACGGAATGGTGAGGAAGATGCCACTGCTCAGAATGGTGATGCCCCGTTCCTTGACGAGGTATCCTGGTAGCCAGCTCATGCCGGTGAAATAGACGCCAATGCCAAAAAACGCGGAGATGCTCAACAGCCAAAAGGAGCGAATACCGGCCAGCGTGGCCATGCGTTGACGAAACGGCATGACCGCAGTGGGGTCCTCATAATCGCCAAGTCCGACTTGAGCCTTGCGCAGATCATCGCGAAATTTCACCTTCTCTGGTTCAGGAAGCCAAGGATGTTCATGCGGATGGTCACGAATGATGACGGCGAAGAGCGCGAGCTGAATCAAGGTGAGGAGACCAACGGCCACGAACATCCACCGCCACTCCCACGCGTTAATGATCCAGCCGACCAATGGCATGCCCAGCGCGATGCCTAGATAGGCGAACCCGATAAAGATGCCATAAGCTTTGCCGCGTTCCGCTGGGAGTAACCAGTTGTTCTGAAGCTTGTGGGTCAGGTTCGCGGTCGCCCCCTCGAAGAGGCCGAACAACAGCCGCACCACGGCGAAATGCCACAGCGCCGAACACGCGCCAGTGAGGGCGGTCAACACGCTCCACAACAAGATCATGCAGGAGGTAAAGCTGCGGAGACGTACTTGGTCGCTGACCAAGCCGCTGCCAAAATGGCCAAGTAAATAGCCCCAGTAGTAAATGCTGAGGATGAACCCCATCTGGGTGCCGTCGAATTTTAGCTCGTCCATGATGCGCGGCGCGGCGAGCGAAATGTTGACGCGGTCCAGCACGAGAAAAAATGACCCGCTCCAGATAACTCCCAAGACCAGCAGGCGAACACCCCGCATGAAGTCCCCTCCTTCCGCACGGCGTGGTAAGACGCACTGGCTAACCAGCACTGGCCAGCCAGCACTGCGGCGCACTCTAGCGAGGTGCATTCAGCTTGACAACTGTGTAGGTTGGGAGCGACAGGCAGTAGGCAGCAAATCGTGGACAGGAGGACAAGACTATGCAACCCGTCGGACTCAAAGCTGAAGGCGTGCAGTGGAATTTGGGCGAACTGTATGCGGGACCGGACGATCCGCGCATTGAAGCGGACCTCGCCGAAGCACGACGCCAAGCGGAAGCATTTGCCCAAACATACCGCGGCAAGATCACAGCACTCGATGGACCCGGCCTGGCGCGGGCGTTGGAAACATACGAACGACTCTCCGAGTTGGAAGGGCGACCGTCGTTTTATGCAAACTTACTGTTCGCGGCGGACACCCAGAATCAGAAAGCGCAACAGCTCGTGCATCGCACCCGCGAGGCGGCGACGGAAACCTCCAATCTCCTGGTCTTCTTCGCGCTCGACTTGATCGCGCTTGACGACGACCAGGTCGCTGTCCTCCTGACCGCGCCGGAGATGACGGAATACCGGCATTATCTGGAGACACTACGCCGCTTTAAGCCACACACGCTCAGTGAAAAAGAGGAACAGGTCATCAATCAGAAAACGCTGACCGGTCGCAGTGCGTTCGAGCAACTCTACGAAGAATTGACCGGCTCGTTGCGCTTCCGCGTGTCCGTCGATGGTCACGAGCAAGACCTGAGCGATGGCGAAGTGATGGCGCTGCTCCGCCAGCCCAATCGCGAGCTACGAGAACATGCCTTCACGGTCTTTCTGGAAACGCACGCGCAACATTCACTAGTGATTACCTCGGTCTTCAATACCATGTTTCTCGATCACAAGGTCGAGTGCGAGATGCGGCAGTATGATGATGTTGTGCTGCCAACCCATCTCGCGAATGAGATCGCACCGCAAACGGTGGACGCGATGATGCAGGCGGTCGAACGCCACTATCCGCTGGCGCAGGAGTATTTTCGCCTCAAGGCGCGGCTGTTAGGGCTCGACACCCTCAAGAACACCGACCTCTATGCGCCGATCTCCGCGGAAGCGGAGCAACTGACGTTTGCTCAGGCCCAGTCGCTCATCCTCACCGCCTTTGGCAGCTTCAATGAACAGTTCGCGGCGTTGGCGGCGGACTTCTTTCATAAACGGTGGATCGACGCCGAAGTGCGCGCGGGCAAACGTGGGGGAGCCTTTTGCGCCGCCCTCACGCCGACGCACCATCCGTATATTCTCTCCAGCTACAACGGCACGAGTCGTGATGTCTCGACCCTCGCCCATGAGCTGGGACATGGGATTCACTATTCGTTAGCCCGCAAACAGAAGCTGATGAATTATGACGCGCCCCTGGTGTTAGCGGAAACCGCCTCCGTGTTCGCCGAGATCGTGCTGACACGTCATCTCTTGGCGGAGACGAAGAATCCGGCGGCACGGCGAGCGTTGCTCTGTGACCTACTCGAAGAAATCTATGGCACCGTGTTCCGCCAAACCGCGCTCACCCGGTTTGAGATGGCCGGACATCAGCAACGCCGGTCCGGGCAACTGAGCGCCGACGATATCGGGGCCCTCTGGCTGCAAGAGCAACGGAAGCTGTTTGGCGACAGCGTGGAGATGATTCCCGCCTATCGGTGGGGATGGACCTACATCTCGCACTTTATTCACAGTCGGTTCTACTGTTACTCGTATTCTTTCGGTGAACTCCTGACACTCGCCTTGTTCCAACGCTATCTGGATGAAGGGGAAGCGTTCGTTCCCAGCTATATGCGGCTGTTGGAAAGCGGAGGGGCACAACGGCCCGAACAAGCGCTGGCGCGCATCGGCATCGACATTAACCAGCCGGAATTTTGGGACCGAGGCTTTCGCGTGATTCAGGGGTTTTTGACGGATTTGCAGGGGACACTGTGAAGAAAGTAGTCAGTAGTCAGCATCCAGTAGTCAGTAGAAAAAGCCAGAACCTAACGGAAGACAACGAAACAAGTTTCCATGCTGACTCCCGACTACTGGCTACTGACTACTACTTCCCTCCAGCCCTTTCTTCGCCTCTAAATCCCGCGCCAGCGTCTTCGCCGTCTGCCAGAAAAACCAAGCGGAAATGGCGTTCATCAGAATGGCCATCGACAAGAGCGAATAGCGAATGGCGTCCTTGGTGCCAATCAGGTCATTCAGAATGCCAATCACTTGCGGCCCCGCGCCCAAGCCGATGATCGTCACGATGAATAGAAACACCGCCGAGGCCGTCGCGCGCATGGCTGGTGGGACAAGGTCTTGAATCACCGCGATGGTCGGCCCCAGCCACAGCGTGGTCGCAATGTTGTACGGAATTAACGCCAGCAGGGCGATTTCCTTGTCCGGCCACAAGAGCACCATGAACAGCGGCGGGACCGACATCAGGGCACCGATGAGGCCGACATACGGTCGCGCACCTGGGTTGCTCCGTACCCAGCGATCCGCGATCCACCCGCCCGCGAACGCGCCAATGATCCCGCCCAACGCCGTAATCCACGACATCCAGCGCCCAAGCGACCCTGGAGTCATGCCGTGCACACGAATGAAAAACGCTGGCAGCCACGCGCCCAGTCCGTACCCAACAAACGCATGAAAGGCCCCCCCGAAACTCGCATTGCGGGCGGCGGGGAGGGAAAGGAAGAACCGCCCCACTTCTTGCATCGTGTACTCCTGCACGGGTCCCACGGTGTGGTCACTCATCCCACGCGGAGGTTCACGCACAGTGAATCTCACAATCAGCGCCATGAGCACGCCAGGAAGCCCGACGACAAAGAACGCCATCCGCCAGCCGTAGGCATCGTTAATCCAACCGCCAATCCAAAATCCGAGTCCGACCCCGACATAAATGCCCGAGGCATAGACTGCAAACGCCGTCGCGCGCTTTTCCGGGGGGAAATAATCGGCGATGAGCGAATGCGCGGGAGGAGTCGCGCCAGCCTCGCCAATGCCAACACCAATCCGCGCGAGGGCCAAGTCGGTGAACCCGCGCGCCAACCCAGAGACTGCGGTGAACACACTC
>JABFSC010000391.1 GCA_013140885.1 Deltaproteobacteria bacterium
CAACGAAAAAGACATCCTCACCCAACTGCAAAAGATTCCCTATCCCGGCTCACGACATGACATCGTGACGCTCGGATTGGTTCGGACCGCCACCCTGCAAGACAATAACGTCACGGTCCACTTTCGTCCCTCCAGCGCGACTCCGGACACGTTGCAACGCCTCGGTCAGAAGATCACCGAGACCCTCTCCGCCGTGCCAGGCATCGGCACCGTGTCGATTCATACCGGGCGACCTTCGGGCCCCGCCGCTGGTCCCGCGTCCGTGTCCGCGCCCAACAAAACGCCACTCCCTGGGGTCAACAAGGTCATCGCCGTCGCCAGTGGCAAAGGCGGCGTGGGCAAATCGACCGTCGCCGTGAACCTCGCCGTGGCGATCAATGCCCTGGGCTATCGCGTCGGGCTGCTTGATGCCGACGTGTATGGGCCGAGTGTGCCGCTGATGATGGGCACTGAAGCGGTGCCACGGGCCGGAAATGACAAGAAAATCTTTCCAGTCGAAAAATACGGCATCAGTCTGATCTCAATGGGCTTCTTTCTTGATGATGAGTCGCCAGTGATCTGGCGTGGCCCCGTGGTCATGGGCATTATTCGCCAGTTCCTGCGCGATGTCCTGTGGGGCGAACTCGACTACTTGATTGTGGACCTGCCGCCCGGCACGGGCGACGCCTCGCTGACCCTGGCGCAAGAGATTCCCTTGAATGGTGGGGTCGTGGTCAGCACGCCGCAGGATGTAGCGCTGCTTGATGTGAATCGCGGCATCGCCATGTTCCGCCAAGTGCATGTGCCGATTCTGGGCATCGTCGAGAACATGAGTTACTACCTCTGCCCTCACTGTGGCGAACGCGAGGAGATTTTTGGCCACGGCGGCACCGCCAAGACCGGCCTGGAAGTGCTGGGCGAAATCCCCTTGGTGGAAGAGGTGCGCACGGGGGGCGATACCGGCAAGCCCATTGTCATTCAACATCCAGAGCATCCCGTGTCGCTCGCGTTTCGCACGCTGGCGGCGCGCGTGATTGAAGCCAGTCAGACGTCCATTCACTAAGACCGCCGACGGAGACCGACGCATGCCGATTCCAGCCTTAATTATTCCCCTCATGGAAGAGAAAGCCCTGCGGCTGCTGTGGGACGACGACCAGATCAGCACCTACCCCTTTCCGTATCTGCGCGGGTGGTGCCCCTGCGCCGGGTGTCAGGGCCACAGTGGCGACCGCCAATTCATCAAGGTCGAGAATCCCCAGTTGGCGACCATCAAGCCGGTGGGCAACTATGCGTTGAACCTGGGCTGGCATGACGGTCACGACACCGGCATCTATACCTTCGAGTTTCTGCGGACCCTAAGTGAGGAAGTCGCCGCCTTCAATGCCGCCGCCGCGGAAAGATAGTGTTGCCATCATGCCAACCCCACAAGAACTGCTCGCCGCCCTCAAGCAAATCAAATATCCCGGCTTCAGTCGTAACATCGTCGATTTCGGCATCGTCCGAGACATTGAAGTCGGCGGCGCGAAAGTGACCGTCTTTCTCGCCCCTTCGACCGAAAATACCGATGCCCTCGCGCTGCTGCGCCAGAGTGTCATTAACATCCTGACCCCAATGGTCGGGGTGCCGGTGGAAGTCATCATGGAGCGTCCGCCTCCGGTGGCCATTCCTGGACAAGCGAAGGCCGCCACCACGCCCACGGCCCCGGCAATTCCCGGCGTGCGGCATGTGCTCGCGGTCGCCAGTGGCAAAGGGGGGGTGGGCAAATCGACCGTGGCGGTGAATCTCGCGTTGGCTTTGACCGCGTTGGGGCAACGGGTGGGGGTACTCGACGCCGATGTCTACGGCCCCAGCGTGCCACTGATGTTGGGCATCACCGAGCGGCCACGGACGACCGACGATCAGCGCATGATCCCCGTCACCAAGTACGGCCTCAACGTCATGTCGATTGGCATGCTCGTGCCCGATGGCCAAGCGGTGGTCTGGCGCGGGCCGATGATTGACAAGTTGCTCACCGAATTCATTCGCAACGTTGAGTGGGGCGAGCTGGATGTGTTGGTGATCGACCTGCCGCCCGGCACCGGCGATGCGCAGTTGACGATGGTACAGAAGACGCCGCTGTCCGGTGGGGTGATCGTGACGACACCGCAAGACGTGGCGCTGCTCGACGTGCGGCGTGGCATGAAGATGTTTGAAGAGGTCAAGGTGCCGGTGTTCGGCGTGATCGAGAACATGAGCTATCACGTCTGCGGCAAATGTGGCCACCGCGCGGAGATTTTTAGTCACGGCGGCGGGGCCAAGATGGCCGCGCAGTTTCACGTGCCGTTGCTGGGCGAAATTCCCCTCGTGCGCGAGATTCGTGTGGATGGCGATCAAGGCACCCCCATCGTCGTGGCGAATCCCGAACATCCACAGAGTCAGGCGTTCCGCCACATCGCCGAGCAGGTGGTGCAACGCCTGGCCGAGCGCGGGCAGTCACAACCGACAACGATTCATTAACCACAGCTATGGCAATCCTACGTATCCGCTATGAAACGGGGGCCCCAGAACAGGTCCTCGAATTCGACCCCTCCCAAGCCCCCTTTCAACATGACGGCCAACCGGGGTCGATTCTCGACATCATGCTCGCGCGCGGGGTGCCGCTTGAGCACGCCTGTGGCGGCAACTGCGCATGCACGACGTGTCACGTCATTGTCAAAAGCGGCATGGCACACCTGTCCGAGAACACCGAAGAAGAAGACGATCTGCTCGATAAAGCGCCGGGACTGACCCCCACCTCGCGTCTCGGTTGTCAGGCGGTCATCAGTGAGGGTGAAGTCACCATTCTGATTCCCCGCTACACCATCAACCAACAGGTTGGATAATGAGCCAGGCGGAAGCAGGGGCGAGCCCAGGCCGCCCCTCATCGGTCGCTATCGTCGAACGCATCAAGCACCACACGGCGGATACCCGGTCGCTCTTTCTGCGGCCAACCACGGGCCCGCTGGCCTTTCTCCCCGGACAATTTCTTTCCCTGCTGCTTGCGGTTGACGGTGCGCTGCTGACCCGCCCCTATTCCATTGCCTCGTATCCGGGCGACGGGGAGCTACTGGAGATTTGCCTCAACGAAGTGCCAGGGGGGCGCGGGTCTCACTACCTATGTTCCCTCGCGGTCGGAGCCCAGATCAATTTCACGGGGCCGTGGGGCACGTTCGTGCTCGACCAACCGCCGGCGGCGGAATGTATCTTTCTCGCCGACGGCACGGGGATCGCGCCGATCCGCCCGATGCTGCGGCGGGTGTTGGAGTCCGAGCATTCATTGCCGGTGCGTTTGTTGTACCGTGCCGAGGATGAGGCGCAGGTGCTGTATCGGAACGAGTTGATGAGTTGGACGCGACAACACCCGCGCTTGACGTGCGAGTTGATGTTGCCGACGCCATCCGATGGCTGGCGAGGCTTACATGGCACGTTACTAGAGCATGTCGAAGCTCGATATGTGCACGGTGACGATGACTGCGGTCGGCACTTTTACATCTGCGGAGTCGGACCAGCGGTGACGCAGCTCCGTGATCTATTGCGCGGGGCTGGGTATCAACGGCGGGCGGTGCAGTATGAGAAGTGGTGAGCGGTTTGTGAATCCTAAAAAATCAGTTGCCGGAATCAGCCGAAGGATTTAAGCTGCGGGCAAGCAGGAGGAGCCGTCTATATGGCAACTCGCGTTGCCGGAAGAATATCAGATACCCTTCAAACTCAATCTGCGAGAGACGCACCTGACCGAAGAGCAGTTCGTGCGCTTGTGTGTGGTGACCCCATTACGCCGGGAGTTGTGGTGCTCGTGCGCGAGTTGTGGTGACAAGCGGATGGGTTGTGCCCCACCCGCAAAAGCAGCCATCAAGCTGAGCGCATGTGCTACCGCCAGCCCTGGAAGTACCCGTAGGCGTTATTGAGCCACATCGCGGGAAGGGTAAACCCGGTGCCGAATGAGAGCGAGCCCGCGACCCACCATTGCCGATGCCGATGATATCGGCCCGCCCATCCGCGTTGACATCCGCCACCAGCCGTGGGTGCCGCCCGACACGGAACCCTTGAGTATTGTAGCCAAAGCCCGGATTGATCCATTCTTGCGGTGGCGCGAAACTCGTCCCCAGCGACAACGCTCCCCCGACACCGTTGTTGCCAAAGCCGATAATATCGGCGCGCCCATCGCCATTGACGTCCGCCATCGTGCGCGGATGCGCCTCGACCCGCCATCCACCAGCGTTGTAGCCGAAGCCCGCCACTAACAATTGCGCGGGAGTGAAACTGGTTCCCGTCGAGAACGACACGGAGACTCCCGTATTGCCGAACCCAACGATATCAGCGCGCCTATCACCGTTGACATCAGCCATCATGCGCGGATGCCGGTCCACTCGCCATCCGCCCGCAAGGCTACCGGAGCCATAGAGGTTGTTCCAGAGTGCCGGCGCCGTGAACCCCGTGCCGGTCGAAAGTGACACATAGACGCCCGCGCTGCCGAAGCCGACAATGTCGGCACGACGATCGCCATTAACGTCCGCCATGATGCGCGGATGCTGATCAATGCGCCATCCTTGGTTGTAGCCGTAGTTGGCGACCCACAGTTGCGCCGCCGTGAAGCTCGTGCCCGTCGAGAGCGAGACCGAGACCCCACTGTTACCAAAGCCGACGACATCGGCGCGGCCATCGGCGTTGACATCGGCGAGCATGCGCGGATGCTTGTCCACGCGCCACCCGCCGGAGAGGGAGCTATAGCCGTAGAGGGAGTTCCAGAGCGCCAGGGTGGTGAAGCTCGTCCCGGTCGAGCGTGCGACGTAGACGCCAGCATGACCGAAGCCGATGATGTCGGCCCGTCGGTCACCGGTGACATCGGCCATCAGGCGTGGATACGCGCCTGCTCGCCACCCACCGGTCAGATAGCCGAAGTTTCCTTCCCATTGTTGCGGCACAGTAAAGGGGCCGAGCGTCGAAAGGGAAACGAACGCGCCGGTGTTGTTGAATCCGACGATATCGGCACGCCCATCGGCATTCACATCCGCCATCATCCGGGGGTGAAGCGGGATGAGCATGGCGAGCGCCTCATTCACGCGCAGGCGCGGCTTGGTGATATTGTTGCGAGTGTCCCGCACCGGTACGCCGGTTGCCGTCAACGCCGCTAGCACCTCGCCAACAGAGATGTTGGCCTCTGGCGCGACTGACTTCAAGATCGCCCAGGCACCCGCCACGTGCGGCGCGGCCATCGACGTGCCCGACTTGTCGGCATACGTGCCCGCCCCAGGAACGGAAGAACTGATCCACCGTCCCGGCGCTAACAGGCTCAGGAAAGACGCACTGTTGGAAAAGTTGGAGACCTGGTCCACTGTCGTGCCGGACGATCCATCATCGGTTGACCCCACACTGACCGCCGTGGAGATACACGCTGGCGCGCCCAACGCATTGGTAAAGCCGCTATTGCCCGAGGAAGTGATTGTGGCGATCCCTGCCCCACGTAAGTTGTCGATACTGGCTTTGCGCGTATCGGTGTCACAAGCGCTGGTAAACTGTCCCCCGCCCAGACTCATATTCACCGCGGCAATGCTGAAGGTCGTACGCAGCGCAAAGACCCGGTTGAGACCAGCGATTTGATCCGACGGGTATGTTAAGACACACGGACTTGCCAAGCCTGCATTCGCACATCGCGTGCTGCCACCGCCGTCGACAAACCGCGAGAAGACTTGAATGGCGATAATGCCAGCGCCTCTCGCAACGCCATACCGCCCCCGAATCTGATCGGCGCCAGCCGCAATCCCGGCCACATGTGTCCCATGATCACAACCGGCAACGTTGCAATTCACCCCAGCGCCCACGCCAGTCTGCGTCGCCTGGCCATTCGGACAGACGGTCGTGGCGTTTTGCGAAGCCAGGGTGGTCGAGTAACACGCCTCCGACACAACTTTCCCTCCAAGAAAAGCGGCGTGGGTGCTTTGGACCCCAGTATCCAAGATGGCGATGTCTTGTCGCCGCGTCACTCCTGCATAGCTGGCCCCGGTGAAGCCTGTAACCCAGGCATCATCAGTGTTCGTCAGCGGCACGCTTTCCAACAAGGTCGACGGCTCCGGAATGTCTTCCTGAACACTGCTGACCGCTGGGTGAGTTTTGAGTCGCGCCAATCCGGCCGCATCCACTGCCATGGCGAGGTACGGCACGTAGTCGAATTGCTTGACGTTCCTGACGTGCGTGGAGGTCAGACTCTGGAGCACATCAGTCTGGGCTTGCTTGATCCCCGCTTGTTGCGAGGCGGCTTCGCGCGCTGACAGTGCTCCTTCAGGGCGAAACCCGACCTTGAGACCAATGATGACCGGCACGGCGCCATCGGCGCGCGCTTTCACCATCAACCCGTCCACCATTGCTTGGAATGACGTGGAACTGCTGGGGGTTTGATTGCCAAGGGGATCGCTCGCCTGGGCAAAGGGTGCGGAACCCACCAGCGTTACAATGCTCAGAACGAGTGTCACAAAAATAGCGAGAGGGGTAGGCATCGGTTGGTCTCCTTCTGTTTTGGTTGCACGGTGTCGTCACTAGAGGTTTGTTGAACTGGCGGGTGGGGCGTGCCCCACTCGCCAAACCGCACCGGCCGGCTTCGAACGGAAGAGGCAACTCCTCAAGTCTTCGTGCTTATCGTAGGCACGGCACGGCTGGCCCGCCGTTCGATACCCCAGCGACCACATCGATCCGGAAGGTATTGCCCGACCACGTGTTTCCCACGCAACCGAGGGTGTCGTCCTGCATGTCGGTGCTGCCGCTCCCGAAAACCGAGTTGCGCCTGACAATGCCCGGCGCGCCATCCCCCGTGATCCAGATCCCGGTAGCAGAATTCCCGTGCGCCGTATTGTCGAGCACTCTATGGGGGAGGATAGTCGCCCCGTCACGGGTTGCCGTGCTCAACAGCGCGATCCCGATACGATTCCTATTGGCGGCATTGTTCCGAATAATGGTATTGTTGCCATTGAAGACGGCGATCCCATAATCACCGTTGTTGTTCAGGATGTTCTGCTCAATGAAGTTGGCGTCCGCGAAGTCGGAGAGCGCAACCCCCGCCCTCACGTTGCCGGAGAGGTGGTTCGCGGTCACGTGGGTCAATTTGGCTGGACTGAGCGCGACCCCATCGCCACTCGCCGTCACGACATTCTCTTCGATCCAGTTGTTCTCGCCTCCTCCCAAGATGCCAAAGGCACAAGCCTTCGTCACCGTCATCCCCACCACGCGGGAGTTCGAGGACGAAAGGACAATCCCATCATTGAAGCCTCGAACCGTGCCGCCATCGACCCGCACGCCCGAGAGCCCGCCGGTGACAAAAATGCCAGAAATGTTCCGAGTGAGGTCACAGACGGTGCTCGATATCGAACGGCCAGCCAGATGAAAGACCACGTTGCTCGCGGTAATGGTGACCCCATTGAAATCAACCCCTGTATCCGGACAAACTAAATTCCTCGTGAGGAGGTATTCCCCTGAAACACTGAGGGTTTGCCCACAGGTGGTCACCGGTGTCAGCGCCTGCGCCGAATTCCCCGCCGACAACAGCGTGGTTACCAGTCCGACAAGAGGCGCGACGAAAAATTTCCCCCGAATCTTTTTGCACATAATCTTTTCTCCTTTGGTTGTATTCGTTGTGATCACCGCGGGTGGGCGGGTGCCTGACATGGCGGTGCGTGTGTCCGAGCTCGCCTGGGATACTGTATTCCACGGTGAGGAGGTGGGGCTCTTGTCAGATTCATTGACGACGTGCCTATCCGCCTGTGGGTTGCGATGAGTCAGTATTCGCATCCAGGTATCCTTACTTCCGAGCAAACCCCATGCCCGCGACCGAAAGGCGCATAACTGTTTGCGTATGTCCTTTGCGTCGGTGCGAGGGCGCGAAAATTTCACTTATTGTGTCAATTGGAGATGACATGTCGCCATGGAAATGACGAGCAGGGCTCGGAAATATCAAGCCGTTCGTGACCAGACAAGAAACCTTGTCTGGTGTAAACGTGAATTACTGGTGCCATCAAGTCATGCGGTGGATTTTCACTTTTTGTGTGTCACTGAACATCTGTTCCTCATACCCTTGCGGCGGCTAGACGGTCAAGACAAAATCGGTGATTCTCTGGTGACTTTTCGGTGACGATGAAAGGAGACCGGCATGTCGTCCACGGACCTCTACTTTGGCCCTTTTCACCTGGACCCCACCAACGTCTGCGTATGGCACGGGCAGGAGCGTCTTGCCTTGCAACCCAAGGAATTCGCGGTCCTGTGGTATCTCGCGCGACATCCAAGCCGGCTGGTCACACCGGAGGAGTTACTCTCCACGCTATGGGCGGGGACGGTCGTCTCTCCTGGCGTCCTTAAAGTGCGTCTGCGTCGGATACGACAAGCGCTCGGTGACCAAGTGGATACCCCACGATTTATCGAGACCGTGCAAAGACAGGGGTATCGGTTTATTGCTCCTGTCGCGGCGGGCGACGCCCCGCCACGCGGTTCCGAGGTGCGAGACTCACCCGTCACGTTCCCACACGCAGTGCTTCACCCTCGACACGCAGTTGAGTTCATCGGCCGTGACCGTGAACTCGCGGAGCTGCGGACACATTTGGAGGACGCGGTCCATGGGCAAGGACGGACCACCGTGTTGACCGGAGAACCGGGGATTGGCAAAACTCGCACGGCGGATGAGCTGGCCCAGTATGCACGCTCACAAATGATTCCGGTGCTGACGGGGCACTGCGCGGCAGGCGAAGGGCCCCCGCCTTTATGGCCGTGGACGCAGGTGATGCGCGGCTATGTTTCCTTGGTGTCTCTTCAACAGCTCCATCTGGACTTGGGCAAGGGCGCGGCTGACATCGCGCAGGCTATCCCCGAGATGCAAGCGTATTGCCCACAGTTCCATCCCGTCGTGGCGACGGAACCCGCACTGGCACGCTTTCGATTCCTTGAGAGTTTCACGACGTTTCTGCGACACGCAACGCGGCGGCAGCCGCTGGTCATCATCCTTGAGGATATCCATTGGGCGGATGCGTCCTCTCTCTTGCTGCTGCAATTCATCGCCCAAGAACTTCGCGACACTCGCTTGTTTTTGGTTGTCACTTGCCGCGATGGGGAAGGTGGACAGCGCCCACAACTTGCAATGACATTGGGGGAACTCGCGCGCGTCCAGGGCAGCCAGAGTCTGGCCTTGCCGCCATTCACCCAGGACGAGGTGGCCCGTTTTCTCGTGCTGACGACGGCACGGACGCCGTCGCCCGCTCTCGTTTCGGCGGTGTATCGGAGGACGGAAGGGAATCCGTTTTTCGTCACGGAAGTGGTAGGTCAGCTTGCCCAAGTCCCCGCTGATGATGTCGAGGCGCCACCGTTCGTCGCGACAGGAGAGCCCCTGCCCCAACGCGTGCGTGACGCGATAGCGCTTCGGCTTTGTTCTCTGTCCGCACCGTGTCGCCACCTGTTGACGGTGGCCTCCGCCCTCGGTTTGGAATTCCATCGTCCGGTCTTGGAAGCCATCGGCGCGCGCGGCCAACCGGCGCTCACGCAGCCTCAGGTGGGGGACCTCTTGAGCGAAGCGGAAACCGCGCATTTCATCGTGATGGATCCGCACCACCTGGGGCGCTATCGTTTTTCCCACGCGCTCGTGCGGGAAACCCTCTATGTTTCATTGGAGAGCCACCACCGTGCGCGAGTGCATCGCCAGATTGGCGAGACTTTGGAGAGAGAGGCTCTCAATAATGCGTCCCCCCCGATCAGCGAGTTGGCCTTCCATTTTTTCCAGGCGGCCACTGAGAGTGAAGTCGAAAAGGCGATCGCCTACTCAATTCAAGCCGCGGAATATGCGACGGGGACATTGGGCTATGAGGAAGCAGTGGAACATTACGCACGCGTAGTGCAGTTGCTCACCCTTCGTCCCAATGAGTGGCAACGATGTGAGACGCTGCTGGCGATGGGCGAGGCCCAACGGCGAGCCGGAGCAATGGACGCGGCCCGTGAATCCTTTCATCACGCTAGCGATCTGGCGCGTCAGTTACCTGCTCCTGAACTCCTCGCGCGAGCCGCCTTAGGATTCGCCCCCGGTTTTACCGGGATATCCGTGTCCGGCGGTATTGAGGATCCGCTGGTGGTGGCGCTTTTGGAAGGGGCTCTCCGGCAGCTCGAGCCTGGCGATAGTCCCTTACGCGCGCGTGTCCTGGGGCGTTTGGCGATGGAACTCTACTGGTCGGGATCGCAGGAACAGCGCGACTCCTTGAGTCAACACGCGGTAGAGATAGCTCGTCGCCTCAATGACCTCGCCGCGCTTGCCTATACGCTCAACGCCAGACAGGTGACGTTATGGGGACCCGATACCGCGCAAGAACGGATCGCGGGCGCTGAGGAGATGATCACGCTCGCGAAGCGGAGTGGAAACGGAGAGCTGCTGCTGCGCGGGCAAATTCAACTGATGACTGCCCTCATGGAACGGGGCGATCTCCAGCGAGCGGATCGAGAATTCATGACTTACGTCAAACGCGCGGAGGACTTGCGACAACCTGAATATCTGTGGTTTAGCGCAACGTGGCAGGGGATGCGGTGCTGGCTGCGTGGCGAGTTCGCGGCTTCCGAGCGCTGGGCGCGAGAAGCCTTCCGTATTGGGGAACGGGCGCGGGACCCCGATGCCGCGCAGTGCTACCTGGTACAAATTTCCAGCTTTCGCGGTGCGGTAAAATCTCTCCACGATATTGAGCTCCCCACGAAAGACTTCGCTGAACGGATGGTCACGATTCCTTCTTGGCGCGCAGGCTTGGCGTTACTCTATGTCGGGCTGCAGCAGGATGCGCTCGCGCGTCAGGAGTTTGAACAAGTCGTGGCGGGAAACTTCATCGACATTCCCCGCGATGCGAATTGGATGATCGCCATGACGAACCTTGCCCAGGTCAGTGCCTACTTGCGAGATTCGGCTCGCTCGACGCGCATTTATGAATTGTTGCTGCCGTATGCTGACCGCTGTCTTGTCGTCGGCGCGGCACTGCTCTGCCTGGGGTCGCTGGCCTGGTATCTTGGCATCCTCGCCACGGCCCTTGCACGATGGGAGGAGGCTGAAACGCACTTCGAGACGGCGTTGCGCCGCAATATCCAGTTGGGAGCAAAACCGATGATCGTGCAAACCAAACAACGACACGCGATGATGTTATTGGCGCGCAAACACCCTGGCGATACGCACCGGGCGCTCACGCTTCTCGAGGAAGCGCTGACCATGTCTCAGAGGATCGACATGGAGCTAACGTCACAACATATTGTCAGCTTGAGAGAACAAACGCTTCAGGCGCTCCAAACGCGGCTGAGCTCCGCCCCGGCAGGAACGCGGCCCAAACTCGCGCGGCAGAGAAGCTCCGACTGAATCTCCACGAAACCAATCTGACTGAGGGGCAGTTCATGCACTTGTGTCAGGAGAATCCGGATTTGCAACTTGAGGGGACGGCTCAAGGGGAATTGGTGATTGTGCCGCCACAGGTTGACAGGCCTGAGCTGGCGAAGAGACACGCGGATTGCGGTCGCGTGCTTCGCGACACACCCCTTACAACAGCACCCGCCCCGGATCGAGACCGAGCAACACACGCCCAAAGGCTTCGAATCGGCCATCCAGATCAAACACCATGTGACAGGAGAGGGTATTGATGTTGCGCCACGCCCGCTGGAGGGGATGGCTCTGAAAATGGGCATGGGCACCGCTCGCCCCGCAAACAGTCTGAATCACCCCGCGACACCGTTCCACGGCCATGGCGAATTGCGCCGCCCAGCGCGCGCGATCGACAATCGTCGCCGTGTTCCGCCGCGCACACACATCCTGGATCGTATCGCGGATCAACAATTCCGCTTCATGCACTTCCACCTCGGCGCGCGCCAAGCGTATCTGCGCCGCTGGTTTCTCGGACTGTTTAAGGCCGGACGCGAGCAGCACACGACTGGTCAGGCTCTCCCGGAAAAGCCGCACTGCGGTCTTGGCCTGACCTAACGCGGGGGTCGTCGCGGCACACGTGAGGATCGGCAGCATCGGTGTCCGGTACAGGGGACCCGCGTGCAGCCGCGCGCCGGGTCCACCCCCATGCGCCAACTCGGGGATCGAGACACTGCGCTCCGCCGGCACGAAGACGTCTTCGATCACCACGTCATTGCTGCCGGTCCCACACAGCCCATCGACATACCAGGTATCTTCGACTTTCACTTGTGAGATGGGGAGCGCGAACCAGCAGGAATCTGGGCGGCCTTCAGCCGTGACCTCTAAGGCCGAGGGAATGACCCAGTCGGCGTGCATGATGCCCGAGGCCCATTGCCACCGTCCGCTGAGGCGATACCCATCACGTTCCCGCGTGACCCGCCCACCGGGAGCCACCATCGCCGGAGCCAGAATATACGACCGCGAGGCGAACAGTTCTTGCTGAAAGGCGGCGGGAAACTGGCAGAGAATCCAGTTGTGCTCAACGTAAAAGTTGGCGACCCAAGCCATTGACGTGTCCCCTTCTCCCAGGGCCACGCCCACCTCGAAGAAGGTGTCCAAGTCAAGTTCGAGTCCGCCGTAGCAGCGCGGGACCATGAGTTTGAAAATCTCCGCCTCTTCCAAGGCGCGGATCACCGCATCGACCGGCTTGCGTATCCGCTCGGCCTCGACGGCATGCGTGGCTAGGAGGGGCGTGAGCGCGCGCGCCCGCGCGATTAACTCGGGGCCCGTGGTTGAAGGGGTGTGGCTACGGTCTTGGCGTGATGCGGTCATCGTGTCCTCCCGCGCGCCGTGCGTTCGCGTGTGAACAGCGTCGCGCTTGTCGTTTCTTCCCGATGGGCTACGGGTGATGGCAGCCAGCGTACCTGTTCACCTCAAATCTTCAATACGCCGATCGCGGAGCGAGGGCGGTTGCACCCCGCTTCCATTGTTCTACGTCTCCGGGGTTGGGTGCGGGGGCGACGGGCTGGGTGGAGTA